>DAOVUU010000340.1 GCA_030632405.1 Desulfobulbaceae bacterium
ATAATACCCTCTACCTTCAATGGTCTGGAAAGTTTTAGAAATACCATTCTGATACAACAGAAATCATTTTACAGTTTCTGATAATGAAGTAAAGTGACTATCTATGAGCCTATTTTCTTTTGCATTTATATTTGTTGGCAGTATCTGTTTCTCTTTAGGATTCCTCCATCTGCTCATTTATTCCCGTAGAAGAGACCTGAAGGTTGACCTGGCCTTTTCCTGTATGGCTTTTGCCATCGCATTTTCGTCTTTTTTTGAAATATGGGCCTTCAAAACCAGCTCATTGCCAGAGTATACTCTTCTGCTCAAAGGAACACTTACTGTTCAATGCTTTCTCTGGATCTGTTTTGCCTGGTTTGTCCATTACTTTACCAGGTCTGAAAAACGCTGGCCCCCTGTCCTTATAACAATTCTCTACGGCCTGGTTCAGGCAATCAATATTTTTTCACCGGGGAGCATCCTGTTTCGTGAGATTGTGGAGCTGGATTCCTTTTCAATGCGGATGGGAGAGATCTTGTTTTTTGCCAATGGCCCGGCCAATTCATTCAGAATCATCGGAGACGCTGCCTGGATCATACTTCTCATATATACAGCCACGGCCTTTATTCGATTTGGTAAAAGGGAAAATCCCAGAAAAGCTCTTATCTTCGGCATAACAATTTTTCTCTGTCTCGGTCTTGGATACCTGCACGGAACGCTGATTGATCTGGGTATTGCTGATCCCCCTTATCTTGGCAGCTTTCTTTTTCTGCCGCTCTCCCTGGTCATGAGTTATTCACTTGCCGGGGATATTGTAAAGGCATCTCATTTAGCCGAGGAAATTAAAGTGGCAGAGTCACGTTGGCGAAACCTGCTTGAAAATGTCAATCTTGTGGTTTTGGGCGTTGATCACGATAAAAATATCTTTTTTGTTAATCCATATTTCTTACAGACAACAGGCTATGAAAAAAATGAAGTTATGGGCCTTCCTTTTATAGAAATAGTCCCAGAAAAAGATCGCGATGCAATTGCAGACCGGCTAAGAACTGTTTTCACGGGGAATGCACCAGTTTTACCTGAACGTCATCTGCCTATTGTCACTAAATCCGGCGAGCAGCGCGAAATCGTATGGTCAAACGTCCTGCTGACCAATACAGGAAGCTCAGCTGCCGGAATTTTAGGTATCGGCAGAGATATCACTGATCAGAAAAAAGCCGAAATCGGCAGGGATAAAGCCATACGAGAGCTCGAATCGTTAAAAACGAAACTGGAAGAGGAAAATATATCTCTCAAGGAGATACTGCAGACAGATCATGGTTTTAAAGAGATCATCGGTAAAAGTGACGGACTACTCTATGTCCTCAGTAAGATACAGCAGGTAAGCATAACCGACTCAACAGTTTTGATTCTGGGAGAAACAGGTACCGGAAAAGAGTTGGTTGCACGAGCAATTCATCAAGAAAGTGGTCGTGTTGACAAACCCTTTATACGGGTTAACTGTGCAGCCATCCCTGCCGATCTCGTTGAAAGCGAACTATTCGGCCATGAGCAGGGGGCTTTCACAAATGCAATCAATCGTCGCCGGGGAAAGTTTGAGCTTGCCCATGGGGGAACTATTTTTCTCGATGAAATCAGTGAAATGCCCCTCGAAGCCCAGGCAAAACTACTCAATGTTATACAGGAGAGGGAGCTCGAGAGAGTTGGTGGTTCAAGCACCATCAGCGTTAATGTTCGTGTAATTTCGGCAACAAACCGAGATCTGGAAACTGAAATTTCTGCTGGTCGTTTTCGCGCCGATCTCTTTTACCGTCTCAACGTCTATCCTATATCCATTCCTCCGCTGCGAAGCAGGAAAGAAGATATTCCCCTGCTGGTCAAACATTTTGTTGCTGTCTTTAACAAAAAATTCGGCAAAAATATTGAAGATATCCCACATCTCGTTATGGATATCCTGAAAAATTATGACTGGCCCGGGAATATTCGTGAGCTTCAAAATATCCTTGAAAGGGCTGTAATCACCTGTAGTATGCCAAGCCTGCAACTTCCCGATGATCTGAGACCATTACAGGAAATCGGTAAGACAAACCCTGCACCAGAAACAGAGATCCTCTCCCTTGCAGAAGTAGAGCGCCAACATATCCAACGTACCCTGCAAAAAACCGATTGGCAGATAAGCGGTGCTAAAGGTGCAGCCAGTATTCTTCAAATGAACCCTTCAACTCTTCGCTCACGGGTCAAAAAACTTGGACTGAAAAAGACCTGACTTATCCATCTTCTCTCTGCAGTCATCCCCCATACTCTCAAGTTTGATTCGCAATATTTATTTCGATATATCGCGAATGTGTGATATTTAGCGATCTCCTTCATGTTCTATTTCTTTTAAATTTTATTAACATATATCGTAATATCAGCATATTGCATAAATATACTGTGACTCGTTGATCGTTGGCTCACGTTTTGCATGACAAACGTATCCAGTTACTTCATAAGAGGCGGGGATATGATCCGATTTGAAATATTGGTAAAGATTCACAGTGGGAAACGCACAGAATTTCTACAGTTATTTGACATGGTCAAAACACCCGGCCAGATGATCGACGGACGTCTTGACCTGGAACTTTTTGAACGCGTCAATGACCCGAACAACTTCCTATGGGTTGAGCATTGGAAAGACAATCAATTGTTGAGCCTCTATTATAAGCAGGACAGATTCCGGGCGATGATCGGTGCCATTAATATCCTCGGGCAACTGGTGCATAAAAAAACATTTTCATTCGAGGAGGAGAGTCAGGATGCATAAAAAGAAAGGAAGTTTGCTGCTCATTTGTCTGATATTTTTATTTGGTGTCACGTCAGAACAGGTTCAGGGACAACAGGGACAGGGAGGTGGAGACCTGGCAGCCAAAACCCAGAACCCGGTGGGTGCCATGTACAGTCTGCCGTTTAAGTTCAGCTTTGACTATGGCGCTGAAAATGGTGAGGCAAGCTTTCTTAATATTCAACCGGTAATACCGGTGACTGTGGGAGAGTGGAACCTGATTAATCGAGTAATTATGCCCTTGATTGATACTCCCGGTATGGTGACAGGAACACCCGAAATTCCAACCCCGATACCGGGTGACGGAGCTACGGGGCTTGGTGATATCAACTATTCGGTATTTATTTCTCCGGCTGAGCCGGGGAAGGTCATCTGGGGGATTGGCCCCTCCCTTATGATGGACACGGCCACGGACGACCAGCTGGGAAGCGGCAAGTGGAGCACCGGCCCAACTGCGGTAATACTGGTACAACCCAAACCCTGGACTCTGGGGCTTCTTGGTCGGCAGCTCTGGTCGTTTTCAGGAGACTCCGACCGGGGCGATGTCAGTCAGCTGCTTCTTGAGCCGTTTATTAATTTTAACCTTGAAGCCGGCTGGTATCTGATCAGCGATATGGTCATCATCGCCAACTGGGAGGCTGATTCCAGTAATCAATGGACGGTGCCGCTGGGTGGTGGTTTTGGCAAAATGTTTGAAATCGGCAGCCAGAAGATGAATACAAAAATTGAGGCCTATTACAATGTTGAAAGGCCGGATGGCGCACCGGATTGGTCATTGAGCTGGACACTGCAGTTTTTATTCCCGAGGTAATGAGAGTGCTGTTTTACCAAGTATAAAAAAAAGTTACCCCGACAAAATATACAATTAACAATCTACAGGAGGAAGTCCATGAAACTGAATTGCAAATCGTTAACCGTCATGGGAACGATGGCCTTAGCCCTTGGCCTGGCTAACCCATTGCAGGCGGCAAGCACAAAACCCAATATTCTGGTCATCATGTCTGATGATGTTGGCAT
>DAOVUU010000111.1 GCA_030632405.1 Desulfobulbaceae bacterium
ATGAAGGCTCTAGGTGAAAATATCGGTTGGCTTTTGAAAAAGTTAGAGCAATAAGAGGATAAAAGAGTGGCCGGGGAAAATAAACAGACTTCCGTATTAGTTGTAGATGACGATCAGGTTCATCGGTATATGCTCTGTTCTATGCTTACGGACTGGGGGTATCGTACTATTGAAGCCGACGATGGTTCTACTGCCGTGACAGCTGTGGAGAACCATTCTTATGACGCTGTCCTGATGGACATTCGTATGGCAAGAATGGATGGTCATGAGGCTTTTCTCCGGATTCAGGCTATTGCCCCCGCTTTACCTGTTATTCTCATGACTGCATACTCTACGGTGGAGAGTGCAGTAGAGACAATTCAGCAGGGTGCCCACGACTATCTCACCAAACCTCTTGACTTTGACCGCCTGCGTCTTGCGCTGGAACGTGCAGTTGACCATCACCAGGTTGTTTCACAAAAGCAGCAGGTTAAAAAGAATAAACCTGATCTCGAAACCAGACTTATCGGCTCATCCCCACCAATGATGGATTTGCTGGAGATGATTTCCTATGTCGCACCTACTGAGGCTACCGTACTTATCTCTGGTGAATCAGGAACCGGAAAAGAACTGGTCGCTGAAGCCCTTCATGTCAACAGTGAGAGGGGAAATAAACCCTTTGTTAAGGTAAATTGTGCAGCACTTGCCGAGAGTCTTCTAGAATCTGAACTGTTTGGTCACGAGAGAGGAGCTTTTACCGGTGCAGAGACACGTCGAGAGGGCAAGTTTGTTCAGGCTGATGGAGGAACACTCTTTCTCGATGAGATAGGAGAGACTTCCAAGGCAATGCAGGTGAAGCTGCTGAGAGTTTTGCAGGAGCATGAACTGCAGCGGGTAGGCGGTGAGGAGACGGTCAGGGTCGATGTGCGAATAATCGCTGCTACCAATAGGGATCTTGAAGAAGAGGTAAAGAAAAACCACTTTCGAGAGGATCTTTATTACAGGCTTAATGTGGTTATGATTGTAGTGCCTCCGCTTCGGGAACGCGGGGATGATATAGGGGAGCTGGTTACCTATTTTGCCGGAAAATTCGCCGAAAAAAACCGAAGAGATTTTGAAGGAATAACTGCTGAGTGTATGGATCTACTGAATTCCTATCCTTGGCCGGGGAATGTGCGGGAGCTTGAGAATGCAATTGAACGCGGCATTATTCTCATGCGCGGGATGGAACTCACCGAGAAGAGTCTCCCCCTGACTATTCAAAAACAGATCGAAAAATTGACAAAACAGACTGACAATCAGCCTGTATCACTTTTTGAAGCGGAAAAGCAACTTATTCTTAAGACCCTTGATAAGACTTCTGGCAATAAAAGTGAGGCGTCGAGGCGACTTGGAATTACTCCAAAAACATTGCTGAATAAGTTGAAAAAATATGGCGAAATGTGACTGTGATGGTTTGAAAAGCTGATTTGTTCCACTGGATCTTTTCATTTTTAAATCTTACTCGACAGGAAGGTGAGTATTTTAGCTCAGGTAGGATAACCTTTTGATTTTCTCTCTCTTGACAAGAAAAAAACCGCTACTTATTGTTGGCACAAGTTCGGATCCTTTGTCAAAATCATCTCTACTACAATATAGGAATTGGCCGGAGCAAGGTTGATTTTGATACTCAAGGGTCTTGACCAATTTCACTGGGTTAGAAGAGAAAATTCCAGTAGGGCAATGCTGCGATCAGGGTTTATTTCATGGGAAATTGTACTCATGGAAATATCGTATGAGTGCGGTCCGATAAGATGAAAAGCTCTGCAGAGAGAACGGAGGAACAGGTGAGTAAAAAAAAGACAGGTGATGAGCTTCATGAAGAAGATGTAAGTGTAGAGGAAAATCCGGCATTTTTAGAGAGCGAGGAGGGTACTGTGGAAGATGAAACCCCGCAACCGGCAGAAGAAGAGCGAGACGTGGAGAAGGAACTTGCTGACGCTCTTATCGAGGCCGCAGCCCTTCGGGATAAAATGTTGCGTGCGGCAGCAGAGAACGAAAATTTTAAAAAGCGCATAGAGAGAGAGCGCTCGGCAAGCCTGAAATATGCCGGTGAGCAGATCTTCAGGGAGATGCTTCCTGCTGTCGATAACCTTGAAAGAGCTATTGCTCACCAGGGGGAGACTGTAGCAGACAGTGCGGAAAAAAATCTTAGGGCACTGGTTGAAGGAGTTGAGCTTACCCTGAAGAGCCTCATAACGACCCTTGAAAAATTTCAGGTGAAGCCAATTGAGAGTGTCGGGGAAAAGTTCGATCCGAAGCATCATGAAGCACTGACTATGGAGGCCAGTGATACCGTACCTGAAACTCATGTAGTGAATCAGTTCGAGAAGGGATATTATTATAAAGACAGACTGTTACGTGCTGCCAAAGTGACTGTCTCTTCAGGAAAAAAAGAGACCGGTTCAGGGGAATAGTCATCGTTAAAAAGAATACGGAATCCCTTGACAAATAAAGGAAGATGACAACTTTAGAAGAGGTTGCCACTATCAGAGATAGAGCAATTAAAAAATTTTGAGGAGTCAAGACGGATAAATAATCCGTGCGAACGATTAAGGAGAAAAAGAAGATGGGTAAAATTATCGGAATTGACTTGGGTACAACCAACTCATGTGTAGCTGTTATGGAGGGTGGTGAACCAAAAGTAATTACCAATGTTGAAGGCAATAGAACAACCCCTTCGGTTGTTGCGTTTGCTGACAATGATGAGCGTCCTGTAGGACAGGTTGCCAAGCGTCAGGCTGTGACCAATCCTACGCGTACGCTGTATGCAATTAAACGCCTTATAGGCCGTAAGTTTACTGACCCGGAAGTGAAAAAATCGATTGAGGTCAGTCCGTTTGCGATAGTAGAGGGGGCCAATGGCAGTGTTTCTGTAGAAGTCGAAGGTAAAAAGTACAGGCCAGCTGAGATATCCGCAATGATCCTTATCAAGATGAAGCAGACTGCTGAAGAATATCTTGGTGAAGAGGTGACCGATGCGGTGGTGACTGTACCTGCCTATTTCAACGACTCTCAACGCCAGGCGACAAAAGATGCCGGAAAGATTGCAGGGCTCAATGTGCAGAGAATCATTAACGAGCCGACTGCTGCTTCTCTTGCTTACGGTCTTGATAAAAAAGGGGAAGAGAAAATAGCGGTTTTCGATCTGGGTGGAGGTACTTTCGATGTCTCTGTCCTGGAGATCGGTGACGGTGTATTTGAAGTGAAATCTACCCACGGTGATACATTCCTCGGCGGAGAAGATTTTGATATGAGGATTGTGAACTGGCTTGCCGATGAGTTCAAACGGGAGCAGGGAATTGACCTTAAAGCAGACAAAATGGCACTGCAGCGTTTGAAGGAAGAGGCAGAGAAGGCAAAGATGGAGCTCTCTACAACCAAAGAGACCGACATTAATCTTCCATTTATTACTGCTGATGCTTCCGGGCCTAAACACCTTAATCTGAAGCTGAGCCGGGCAAAACTTGAAAGTCTTGTGGAAGATCTGGTGGAACGAACTGTAGGTCCATGTAAGACTGCCATAAAAGATGCCGGACTGAGTGCGTCCGATATCGATGAAGTCATCCTTGTAGGCGGCATGACCCGTATGCCGCTCGTTCAGGAAATGGTGAAAAAGATCTTTGGAAAGGAACCACACAAGGGTGTGAATCCGGACGAAGTTGTGGCAATTGGCGCTGCCATTCAGGGTGGTGTTTTGCAGGGAGATGTGAAAGACGTATTGCTGCTTGATGTAACTCCCCTGTCTCTTGGCATTGAAACTCTTGGTGGTGTCACTACTAAGTTGATTGAGAAAAACACCACGGTACCAACCAAGAAGAGCCAGATTTTTTCCACAGCTGCGGATAATCAGCCTGCTGTTTCTATTCATGTGCTCCAGGGTGAGCGTGAAATGGCCGAGGGCAATAAAACAATCGGTCGTTTTGAGTTGACCTCTATTCCACCGGCGCCACGTGGTGTACCGCAGATTGAAGTAGCCTTTGATCTTGATGCCAATGGTATTCTTCATGTATCTGCAAAAGATATGGGGACCGGCAAAGAACAGTCGATCAAAATTACCGCTTCCTCGGGGCTAACCGATGAAGAGATCGAGAAAATGACCAAAGATGCCGAACTGCATGCTGAAGAGGATAAAAAACGTAAGGAACTTGTAGAAACTCGGAATTCTGCTGATGCACTTGTCCACGCAACCGGAAAGAGCCTGAAAGATCTTGAAGGGAAGGTCGATGATGAGACCAAGAAAGAGGTTGAATCAGAGATCGAGAATGTGAAGTCGGTGATGCAGGGTGATGATATCGATGTTATAAAGACAGCAACTGAGGCATTGACTGCAGCTTCCCATAAGCTTGCAGAGTTAATGTATGCTCAGGCTGCCCAGGAGAACCCTGATGGTGCAGCAGGAGACGAAGGTTCGGAGGAGACTCAGTCATCCCAAAAGGATAAGGATGATGACGTGGTAGACGCTGACTATGAAGAGGTAAAATAAACCCATAGTTGGTGTGTGTAACGTATCGTAATGTTAAAGGGGGCAGGGAAGTATTTTCCTGCTCCCTTTTTTTATATTTTCACGATATGATGGCGCCTGTTGTTTTGAAACATTACCTATCTTTTAAACTTAACTTTCAGACAATGTTATGAAAATATTATCCGGTATACAACCCTCGGGGCAACTCCATATTGGCAATTATTTTGGTATGATGCAGACTATGATCTCCCGAATGGAAGATTCAGAGCTCTATGTTTTCATAGTTGATCTTCATGCGTTAACGTCAGTTCGTGAGCCAGATCGTCTCGCAAACGGCACCTTGGAGGCAGCAGCGGATTTTCTGGCCCTGGGTCTTGATCCGGAGAAGTGTCTCTTCTGGGTTCAATCAGATGTTCCCGAAGTGTGTGAGTTGACCTGGATTCTTTCTACTCTTGCTCCGATGGGACTTATTGAACGCTGTCACTCGTATAAAGATAAGGTGGCAAAGGGTATCGCAGCAAGTCACGGGCTTTTTTCCTATCCTGTACTTATGGCCGCAGATATTCTTCTCTATCAGGCGGAGCAGGTGCCGGTTGGCAAAGATCAGAAACAGCATCTGGAAGTTGCCAGGGACCTGGCGCAGAAATTTAATAATGAGTATGGAGATACCTTTGTAATACCGGAACCGGCAATCGGCGAACAGACCGCGACTGTTCCCGGCCTGGATGGTCAGAAAATGTCAAAATCCTATGGTAACACTATCCCTATTTTCCTTGAAGGTAAACAGCTGAAGAAAAAGGTCATGGCCATAGAAACAGATGCTACACCGGTTGATGATCCCAAAAATCCTGATACATGTAATCTTTATACACTTATGAAACTTTTTGCCGCACCCTCAAGGATGAAGGAAATTCACGATCTCTATATAAACGGTGGTGCAGCCTATGGTTATCTGAAGCTGGAACTGCTCGATCTTCTGGATAGCAAGTTTGGTGAAGCCCGCAAAAAGAAAGCTGAATTTTTAGCTGACCCGGAAATGTTAAGGGGTATTCTCGCAAAGGGGGCTGAAAAAGCAAGAGAGAAGGCTGCTGTAACACTGGACCTTGTTCGTGACAGGGTTGGCTTGAAATATTAGTGCTTTATTTCAGAAACCCTGTCATAAAAAACAAGAAAATTTGAACCACAGAGCCCACAGAGTATGCGAAGAGCACAGAAGAAAGAATACTTTTTTCTGTGCCCTCTGGTGGGACAATGTGTCTCTTATTTAAAATCAATTAGCTCAACATCGAAGATCATTGTGGCATTCGGTGGGATTGGACCGCGTCCGGAAGGACCGTAGCCAAGGTTTGACGGGATAATAAGCGTTCGCTTTTCGCCCTTTTTCATGCCAAGCAGTGCTTCATCCCAGCCTTTGATAACCTGACCTTTTCCAACGGGGAAGTCAATGGGCTTGCCCCGGTCATAGGAGCTGTCAAATTTCTTGCCATCAATTAATTTACCTGTGTAGTGTACGGTTACATTCTGACCGGCCTGGGGAGTAATGTCACCACTACCTTCCTTCTCCACTACATATTTTAATCCTGATGGTGTGGTGATGGCGTCGGGCCATTGCTCGTCAATCAGGTGGATCGCCTCTTCCATCGCTTCAAGTTCTTTCTCTTTTTTCCTGTCATCAAAATTGGACAGAAGTAAGTCAAATGCGTCCTGGTCACTTTTGAATTTTTTAGCGTCATTGCCAACCCGGATGATTTCAACGGAGTTGAGAAGGTCATTGCCCGCGATCTTGTCTACCACGTCCTGACCGGAAACAACATGGCCGAACACTGTATGTTTGCCGTCGAGCCAGGGGGTGGGGACATGAGTTATAAAAAACTGGCTGCCGTTTGTCCCCGGTCCGGAGTTTGCCATGGACAGGATGCCCGGCCTTGCGTGGGTAAGTTCAGGGTCGATCTCATCGGGGAAGGTGTAGCCCGGTCCGCCTGTACCCGTCCCGAGAGGACAGCCCCCCTGGATCATAAAATCGGCAATGACTCTATGAAATTTCAATCCATCATAAAATTTATCACCTTTTGCTTTTGCTCCACCACCGAGGTCCTTGGTCCCCTCTGCAAGCCCGACAAAGTTTGCAACTGTAAGAGGGGTTTTCTTAAATTCGAGGGAGCAGAGGATATCTCCCTTAGATGTGTCAAATCTGGCGTAGAGGCCATCTTTCAACTTTGATTTTGCCATTCCGTGTTCTCCGGATAATGTTAAAATTAATAAAATAAGTCCAAACAAGCCGCATAATCTATACATTGATTCTCCTTTTGGAAAGGGTTGAAAATTGATAATTGCCATGTTTTTGAAGATGTGAAGCGGCATAACTATAAGACTAATATGTCACGGGTGCATCATTGGCGGTGAAGAAAGGCTCAGCTCGACCATGAACTCCATCTCCACTTCTGCCTTGCCTTCATTACGAAGGATTACAATCGTAACAGTTTCACCTGCCTGTGCATCGATCATTGCTATTCGCAGATCACTCATCTCTTCCACTGGAAAGCCATTTATCTCTTTCAATATATCGCCAGCCTGCAGACCAGCCTCTCCCGCTTTGCCATGGGGGCTGATCTGGCTGATTTTTAAACCATTCCGGCTATCTTTAGTTACAGGTGCCAGGACGATACCGATTTTAGGGCTTTCAGGTAGCTCTACCGGGCTTGAGATAAAGAAATAATCGGCTATCTCCGCAAGGTTTGTCTGGTTGTTTGAGCTGGCAATATTTAAAACAGATGACTGTTTAATATCTATCCTTCTCTTTACCCGTGGGGGGATGCCCGAATCTTTTCTTGTATGCTGCGAACCTGCCAGGACGACCATTCTTGTTTTTGGGTACCTGTTGAGGTAGTTGACAATATTCTCGGCCATACTTTCGTCCCAGAGTCCCTGTGCCTGAATAAAACCGGCTGCACTTCCTTTACCATGGCTGCCCTGCATGTGGATGTCATGCATCGCCTGCAAGCGTTCCCTATAGCCGGTCATGCCAAGGTCGCGCTCTGCCGGGAGCGAGTGGAGAACATCTTTTTCAAGGTTGTCGGTACTGCCTGACCGGAATACATTGGAGACTATTTCCTTATCTAGGTTCAGCCCACGTACAGGGAGGGTTCTAACTTTAGCAA
>DAOVUU010000070.1 GCA_030632405.1 Desulfobulbaceae bacterium
AATAAACCTACTTTAATGCCATCTGCCCTCAGAGCATCCACTGCCGAGCGGGCAGTCCTGGCACAGGACCCGTATCCGGTTAAAATGAGTTCTGCGTCTTCAGTCAGGTGGCTTTCTGATGCTCTGTCAGCGTTCATAGAACCGTATTTGGCATCGAGCATCCAGTTATGCTTTTCCTGAAGATCGTTTTGCAGATAAATAGAGGAGATGAGATTTTCTCGTGTAACATCATCTGCCTGTACTGCCCAGTCACTCACATCGGGAGGAGTGAGCTCCTGCTCGGGGATCTCCAGAGATTCCATTACCTGGCCTAAAACTGCATCGGTAAGCACTATTGCAGGATTGCGGTATTTATAGGCAAGTTCAAAAGCTTTTATGGTCAGATCACACATCTCCTGTACCGAGGAAGGTGCAAGGACTATGGCCTTATAATTGCCATGACCACCCCCCTTGACGGCCTGATTATAATCTCCCTGCTCCGGGCCAATGTTTCCAAGACCAGGTCCTGCTCTTTGAACATCAACAATAACGGCAGGCAGCTGTGCCCCGGCCAGATATGATATGCCTTCACACATCAGGCTCATTCCCGGGCCCGATGAGCCGGTCATCGACATTGTTCCACTACTTGCAGCCCCGTAAATCATATTTATTGCACCGGTTTCACATTCTGCCTGTAAAAACACCTTTCCCCGCTGCGGGAAGAGTGAGGCGGCTGAATGGGCGATTTCGCTCGCCGGCGTTATAGGGTAACCGAAATAAATTTCGCATCCCGCATAGAGAGCACCGATTGTTACGGCCTCATTACCTTTGATAAATTTTCTCATGGACTATTTCTCCTTGTCCTTTTTGTACACCTCAATGGCGTAGGGTTCTGGACAATTGTAGAAACATATATTGCAGCCGGTACATCCCTCTCCGCAATACTCTGCCGGGATATATCCCTTGCCGTTCATTGACTTCGAAAAACGAAGGCAATTCTTAGGACAGGCATCGATACACCTGCCACAACCTTTACACTCATCTTTGGTGATATGAGGATGAGACTCACCGTTATACTGTTCGCAACTCATTGTTCTCCTGCCATATATTAAGAAACCATATTTTAGCAACTTAGAATTTGTTTTCTGCTCTTTTACTTCTTCATGAGGGGAACTGAGAAGAGTACAGAAAAAAATCGTGAAGTTGCTTCTACCCCTCAAGGGGCACTGTGCAGAGTCCCGAAAATTTCTAGTTTACCGGGGTTGAGAGGGCTGAATTAGAGCGTTCACCATCCCTTTTGCGTAGCAGAACGAATCTATTATATTGCCTGCCATTTGTCCACAGTTTTAGAGCTGTTTTCATAAAAAAGCAGTTTTATAAAAAAAAATGATGCTTATGATCAATTTTTATCTTACAGTGGGTGTAATTTGGTACAGCGTAGTATGTAGGTTCGGCGAATAATCTACAGTGTCGAGCCCCGTTTTCAAAGATAAAAAATCCTTATCTTCAGACATTTACAGGGAAGTGTGGATGTTGGATAGATGGATAAAAGTATCTTCATAGTGTCATTTTCCGCCGTAAAAAGGAGAAAATCGTTTCCGGAGTATTGATGTGGTCGGATGTTGAAGTTGTCATGCCGGAGTTTTCTGGAAGTTGATCGTTTTTTTGAAAAGGAGATCGAGTCTGTTCTGGGAAGGCAAAATCGTCAACCAATAAGGAGGAGTACAATGGAAGAAAGCAAAAGTTATGATGTTAACTTTTTCAAACCATCAACACCATTCTTAAAGGAGAACATCAGAGCAATTGTCATTGGATTGACCGTATGGGCTGTTATGACGTACGGGTTCCAGATTTTACTGAAGATTATGGAAACTCCAACCCCCGAGGCCACCTATGTGGCTTTTCAGCAGGCTGCTCCGAAACTTGCTGACGGTACTGCCTCAGCGGAGGAAAAGGTCGCTGTCGCTAATACGTACCTGGCTCTGCTTGGCAAAAGTGCTGCCCTGCTGAAGAATGACACTTTAAAGATTGCTTTCACTTCCACCGTGTACAATCTACTCCCAGATGCTGAGAAAGAGACCCTCCTGGCTGCCGTGGCTGATCCAAAAGCTAATGTGGATTTTATAAATACTGCATTGGGGATCGGTGACAATAAGGCCATGATGGCCGCAGTACCCTACGGTCTTACCGAGATCAGCCCGGACAAACTGGCCATGACTGATCCAGCGCTCAAGCCGATTATGGATAAATTTTTCATTCATAACCAGTCCGTGCTGACCGATACTATCGTTTTCGGTTTTCCATTTCATTATCTCTACACCGCACTCATTCTCCTGACATCGTTTGTGCTTATCTGCCTCGTGTACTGTCAGGTTATTGACAAGATGATGAAAAAATATGAAATGGAATCTTCTTTCGAATAGGGGGACTGAGAAATGAATAGAATCGCATATAAAGCACTATCTATAGTAATATTACTGTCGGCCATGCTGCTTATTGCTGTGCCGGCTTTTGCAGCAAGTGGTACAACCCTTGAAGGCAGCTTCAAGACAATGCCGGCTATTATTCTTATATCCTGTATCGTACTCTTTCTTGTTGTCGGGTTTATGAACAAGGCTGAGGGTACGGCTGATTTCTACGCCGCAGGACGCTCAATTTCCAGAGTTGGTTCCGGTATGGCAATTGCTTCCAACTGGATGTCGGCCGCCTCCTTTCTCGGTATGGCGGCAATCATGTATGGCAGCGGTTATCACGGGCTGTCCTATGTGGTCGGCTGGACCGGTGGATACTGCCTGCTTCTGTTGCTCATGGCTTCACAGATCAGGCGCTTTGGAAAATATACAGCCACCGATTTTATCGGCGACCGGTATTATTCATCCGGAATGCGTTTTTGGACCGCGATAATCGCAATTTTTATATCTTTTTGTTACTCCGTTGGCCAGTTCGGCGGTATCGGTCTGATGTTTAAATGGATATTTGGAATGAACTACAGCGCCTCGGTTATCGTCGGTGGTCTTGTTGTCCTCTCCTACACTCTTATTTCAGGTATGCTCGGTGTTACCAAGAATCAGATCGTACAGTACATCATCCTGATCACAGCCTTCCTGATTCCCGCCTTCATCCTGACCTTTAAGTTTGACTATTTCTGGCTCATTCCGGAACTTGGTTATGGTCGGGTGGTTTCGGATATTGTGGCTGGTAATTCGACTCCATTTATCAACTCTCTCGGTCATGCCATGCAGACAGTTCCTCAACCGGAATTTGCTATGCCCTGGGACACGGCTACCGGCAAGGATTTCTTCCAGTGGATGGCTACCTGTTTTGCGTTGATGATAGGTACTGCAGGACTGCCTCACGTTATCCAGAAGTTTTACGTTGTACCCAAACCGGCTGATGCCCGCTGGTCGGTAACCTGGGGTCTGTTTTTTATCTGTCTGCTCTACTGGACCGCTCCCCTCTACTCCGCTTTTGGTCGAATTCTGTCTTCGAATCCGGAAGTAGGAAATTTGGCAAAAGACGCAATCGTTGTCTATACTGCTCAGCTTGGGACTGTGAATCCACTTATCGTCGGTTTCCTGGCTGCAGGTGCTGTTTCTGCAGCATTTTCAACGGTTTCCGGTCTGCTGGTAGCAGGTTCTTCGGCGTTCTCTAATGATATCTATTTTAAACTCATTAACCCTAAAGCAACCGGAGCCCAGCAGATAAATATGGCTCGTATTGCCACGGTTGTCATGGCGCTTGGTATCATTCTTGTTGCCCTTCTGAAACTGGCCCTGGTTGCCCAGCTTGTTGCCCTGGCTTTCTCCATTGCCGGTTGTACGATCTTCCCGCTGTTCCTCCTTGGAATCTGGTGGAGTCGTTCTAACAGGTCTGGTGGTATTGCCAGCCTGTCAGTTGGAGGCTTTTTTACCGTATTTTCAATATTCTATTTTATCTGTGGAAAATTCGGTGTGGCTCTGCCTGGATCCGCCTTTGTCGGTTATTGGCTCAATCCATGGTATTTCGCCTGGATTGCATCACCACTGGCCATTCTGGCAAACATCGTGGTCTCATTGAATACTGAGGATACTCCTGAGCATATCAGGAAACATCTGGCTTCAGAGGTTCATGGTGTGAGGTAGTAGATAAAGAGTCTATCTTGCCGGTCTCTGCGCATGGTGCGGGGAGACCGGTTTTTTTTGGCCATCAACCCTGAGGTAATAATTTTTCAATGCAACCAGGCACCAAAAAAGTCCTCGCAGTAACTCTCACAATTACAGCCACTATTATCATAGGCTCCTATTTTTATTACGAGGATGCCAACAGCGCCGAAGATCCCCGTATCATGCCGGCGAAAACACTTTTTCTGAAGTACGATAAGGAGCTGGAAAGTGATGAATATGTCCAGGCTCTGAGTCTGCTGGACACCATACTCGACATTTACCGCAGTACACCGGGCTACGAGTCTTCTTACGAAATTGGTGTACTTCTTAACAACAAGGCGACTGTCTATCTGGTGGAACTTGAAACAGATGTACTTACGGGAAAAGATATCGACCAGGCAGCGATGAACAAAATTCTTCAGGCAGCAGCAGATTACACCCTGCAGGCAATCGATATTTATGAAAAATGGCTCGCAGATATGGGAAATCTCTCAGAGGAACAGATTAAAGAACGTATAGCACCGTTTTTTAATCCTGATGACCCGTCCTTTGCCGGCATGAACGTAGATAAGGTACTGAAAAAAAGGGTAAAGAGTATACAGGATGCACAAATAGAGACATCTCGCAGAATTTCTGTTTCATTGACAAATATGGGAATGATTAACAGGTATCTTGGAGAGTTGGAAGAAGCCAGGAAGAATTATGAAAAGGCAATCTTCCTCTGGGACAGAAATT
The DNA here is from genome assembly GCA_030632405.1 of Desulfobulbaceae bacterium. Classification (GTDB taxonomy): domain Bacteria; phylum Desulfobacterota; class Desulfobulbia; order Desulfobulbales; family Desulfocapsaceae; genus Desulfomarina. Next base: position 4,857 of record DAOVUU010000070.1, read on the forward strand.
ATACAGCGCAGGATAACCTGAATATCCTCCTGAACCAGCCGGTTAAAAAACGTTCCATGATTTCACGGCTGTTCCCACCAGAACGGACAAATTAGCGGCTCGTCCACCTTCCTGAGCGGCCGACATGATAGAGATCACGAAGAGAGACTAAACCCCCTTTTTTGAATTTTTTGATAAAAAATAAAAACAGGTAAGCTGTCTGCATGGCATCTTCCAGGGCGTCGTGGGCTTCAAAAACAGGTAGATTGAATTCACGGCTGAGGTCCCTGAGGCTGAGTTTGTGCGCAGTTTCTCCCCTGTCATGGTAGTAGCCCAGCATGACGCGTTTATACCCCTTGGCCATTCGCATGGTATCTATACCGGGGTTGGCCAGGGTGCCGTTGAGGACGCTCTCCGTTGCCCGGTGCAGAAAGCTCATGTCCAGACCTACGTAGTGGCCAACCAGAAGATCAGTTCCAATAAAAGAGATAAATTTCGGAATAACCTCTGTAAGCGGTGGCGCCTCCCGGAGCTGTTCAGGTGTTATCCTGTGCACCAGGGTTGCTTCCGTATGATTAATTTTCTGCGGGCGGATGTAGTAGTGAAATGTATGTCCCAGATCAATCTGCAGGTTTCTGATTTTAATGCCGCCAATTGAGATAATCTCATCCTTTTTTCGGTTCATACCGGTCATCTCCATATCAAATACAACGAAATTGTATTGCTGGAGTGGCCGCGTCTGGTCAAAATCCTTAAAAAATTCCCTGTTTTTGGTAATCAGTTCATGCTGAGTCTCGAACCAGCGACTGTATTTAAACCGACCAATCATGTGATGGCACCATACAAGTCAATGCGAAGTTCCCGGATATCAACTTGCGGGAAAAATATTCTCGAGAAAGCTCTGAGTTTTCTCGATAACCGTAAAGGCATCCCTGAGCATTCGTCTTTCCAGATCAGTGAGATGTTCCGGGTGAATAAAGTTATCAGGAAAGTCACCTTTTTCTATCTGGCTCAGCTGGTGAATAACACGCAGCTGCATCTGGAATTCGTAGGCATCAACTGTTGCCCGATAGAGATCTCGTGGAATCTTCTCTTCAGTCATCAGAACTCTCAACCGATCGAGGGTGTTTGTCTCCCTGATCCCATACTTCAAGGCAAGAGTACGGGCGAAATCGACAAATGGGGTTAGACCTCTGAACTTGATATCCAGCTTGTCCCTGTGTTCACCGTCTTTTTCAACAATAAAATTGTTAAATAATGACAGTGGTGCTCTGTTGGCAATGCACTGCCGCCCAAGATGATAGGTTAAGAGACCTTTTTTATTTGATTGTTCAATCAAATATTCCCTCAAGTCGACCGCAAGCTGTTCAGTTCCAAATCCGCAGCGAAAATCGAAAAATATTGTGGAATTGAGTAGTTCCTGGGGATCCGGCGCATTGATCCAGTTCAGAAAATAGGATTTCCAGACAGACAGAGGCTGGCACCATTTGGGATTTCGCGCCATCACATCCCCCTTACACAGGGGATAACCACAGTGCACCAGATGCTCAATAGCCTGTTCGGCAAAAAGTTTGAAATAGTCTTCGGCTCGTCGACGTTGTTCTTCATTTTCAGGATCAGCATAAATAAGAGCATTATCCTGATCAGTCTTGAAGGTCTGTTCCCTTCGCCCTTCACTGCCCAGCAGCAGCCAGCAGTATTTTACCGGAGGGGGACCCATTTGTTCCTGGAGCAGGCTCAGTATTCGCACGACTATCTGATCGTTGAGAATGGCGATCATACGTGTGATGTTACCTGCTTTGGCTCCCTCGTTTATGATATTTCTGATGATGCCGGAAATTTTCTGGCCGAGAGGGTAGAGTCCTTGAAATTCAGATTGTGCAACGATTTCTTTAAACAGGTAGTAGGGAGAATTGCCCTGTTGAACCATAATATCGTGGGATGTGACAATACCTGTTACCTGTCCGTCCTGCTCAACTCCCAGGTGATGAATTCCGGTCGACATCATCTTCAGGAGTATATCAAAACAGAGTGTCTGAGATTGAACTGTTTTCAGTGGTGAACTCATAATGGTTGTTACCGGGTCTCTATAATCACGCCCACTGGCAACCACTTTTGTTCTGAAATCAGTGTCGGTGATAATACCGACAACTGAGCCAGGTTCCTTGTCATCATGCACCAGCAGTGATCCTATAGCATGGTCTGTCATAATGGCCGCAGCTTTCTGAATTGATGCCGTGCCCGGAATAGCGTGAAGAGTTTTGGTCAATTCACCTGCCGTAACGCTGAAAAGATACAAGGCGTCAGTAGTCCTGCGTGTCATACGGTTACGGCGCAGTTCGCTGTATGCTGTGGCCACAACATTGTCTGAAAAACTTTTCAGATAAAAGTGCGCTACCACTGAGTATTCCCGTACCAGGTTCAGGAGATTCTCCCGCGGCAGCAGAAAACAAAAAGTATCTTCAATCGTTTCTATATTAAGGTTGGCACGGGTTCCCCTGATAATTCCCAGTGCACCTATATTTGCTCCAACACCGCGATAATCCTTGAGCACTATTTTGTCTTCTGCATCGGTGATGAATGCTTTGACGCCCCCGCGCTGGATTAAATACAAATGGGTGATCTCGGATTCATTATAGGTCAGGATCCGAGTGCCCTTTGGGAAGAAATCAATTCTACAATGCCTGGCCAGAGAATACAGAATATCGTCGGGCAATTCTTTAAACGGCATTGTGTTTCTTAAGAAATCAACGGCAACATCCGGGGCGACCGCATGAACGCTACCGTCAAATGATGGTACCTGAGGATGCTTTCTGTTATTGGTCATTTTTGATGGCGTCGTAAAAACTCTTCATCTACCATTTTCTATATATTTATCTTGGTTGGTCCACTACTGATTCGGCCACCCAAAATGACGACATGCGGTTTCCTGAACAATCTGGAAACCGCATGTCATGGCACTATGCTCTAAAGATTCCGCTGGTCAGGAGACCATCTTCTGGATTTCCTCTACGATCTCCGGGTTGGCGAGTGTCATAACATTTCCAACATCACCCTTATTGGAAATTGCACCCAAAACCCTTCTCATAATCTTACCCGAGCGGGTCTTCGGCATGTCGGGGACAAGCCAGACATTTTTACATTTTGCTATCTTACCGATCTGGAAGACGATGGCGTCGGCAATCTTCTGTTGTATCTCAGGAGATGCCTCGATACCTGGCTTGAGTGCCACGTAGAGCTCCGGTTCCTTGCCTTTGATTTCATGGTTGACAGGAACAACCGCCGCTTCAGCCACTTCCGGCACAGTTAGTGCTGCTGATTCGATTTCTTTGGTCCCAAGACGATGGCCGGATACATTGATAACATCGTCGATCCTGCCAAGGATACGGTAGTATCCGTCTGCAGCTTCTACTGCGGCATCACCGGTCAGGTATGGCCAGTCTCTCCAGTCTTTGCTGTCCGGATTTGTGTTGTACATGGCAAAGTAGGTATCGACAAACCTGTCACGATCACCCCAGATGGTCATAAAACAGCCGGGCCACGGATTCTGGATGCAGATATTGCCGGCTTTTCCTGCCCCGGATGGAATGACTTTGCCTTCTTCATCATAAATGATGGGGTGAATCCCCGGAACACCGGGTCCGGCACTGCCAGGTTTCATGGCCTGTATTCCCGGGACTGTACTACAGAGGAAGCCACCGGTTTCTGTCTGCCAGTAAGTATCGACGATTGTCGCTTTCCCTTTACCCACCTCTTTTTCGTACCAGCGCCACACTTCCGGTTCAATCGGTTCACCGACTGTGGTCATATGCTTGAAATCGTATTTGTATTTTGCCGGTTCATCGGGGCCGATTTTTCTCAGGGCCCGAATAGCTGTTGGAGCGGTATGGAAAATATTCACATCGAGCTCCTGGGCAATCCTCCAGGAACGTCCGGCATCCGGATAGGTGGGAACGCCTTCAT
>DAOVUU010000311.1 GCA_030632405.1 Desulfobulbaceae bacterium
ATTGAGATGGAGAAACAGGACTCAGTACAATGCCTGTAAATGATACACCCTCACTATTTACAACAACATATCGACCTGCATGCTAAACCACCGTGAACCATAATTCAATTTCAAAAATGTTTTGTATGATAAATCAGGCTCATATCCGTGGGATGGTCAGTCCGTTACTCCACCGACTTCTCAAGGTAAAAAAGGTGCCGACCATGTAATACCGAGCCTTTCCAGTGTCTTTTTTCGAGGGATCCCCGCCTCATCCCAACCCTGCAGTTGATAATATTCTCCTCTGGACCGGGCAAATTGTTCCAAGTCGATCCCCTCTAATGGACTGTCCGCAGGAGTTTCGCTGAATCGTCTGGGCAGGACATCGTCTTCCATAGTGAATCCCTCCCTGATGTTAAATATGCGCATAAGGGTTACTCCACGGTCAACGACTTGTATCAACTCCTGGGAAGTGATCTCCCAACCCGTCATATGCCCTATGGCATCTGCAATCTGGCCAATTTTCCAGGGAACAAACTTGCATAGCCCGAGATGATTGACCAGATGGCCTGTCACACTTCCTGAACGAAGTTTTTCACTACTTTTCTCTTCAAGGACAGATATTTTATGAATTCCGGTACAGTGGTCTGCACCGGCTGCATGGATGCCGTAATGAAGTCCCAGCGGCTGTTTTAGACGGGGTTCGTGCATGGGGATCTCCACCCCTTTAACCTGCATGGCAAATGCTTCGGATCCCTTTCCAAGCCGTTCGGACGCACGCTTAGTTCCCTCGGCCAGCAAATCTCCAAGACCTTCGCGCCGCGCAATCAATTCGATCATCGTGAGCATGGCCGCGCTGTTTCCCATACTGAGATCCAGCCCGTCCGTGTCTTCCAGAGTCAAAATGCCATTGTCGAAACACTCCATGGCAAAAGAGATTGCCACTCCAGTTGAAATAGTGTCCAGACCGTAGCGGTTGCAATGTTCATTCGCCTTCATGATAGCTTCGAGATTGTCAATGCCGCAGGTGGAACCCAGGGCGGCAAGGGTTTCATATTCCGGCCCGCCATACACGGGATCAACCTGCACTTCACCCTCCAGTTCAACGACCCTCTTGCATTTTATTGGGCATCCGTAGCAGCCGTCCATTTTTTTGAGATATTTTTCATAAAGGGTAACTGACGATATTTTATCAGTTCCTGAGAATTGACCGCCCCTGAAATTTCGGACAGGCAGGTTGCCATTTTGGCCATATTCAACCATGGTGCGTCCGGTCCCGTATTTCCAATGCTTTGTCAGTTCTCTGTAGTTTTTTGCCATGCCGCGATTTATCGCCATCAGCTCATTCCGTCGTGCCAGTGGCGGTGGTTGGCTGCCTTTTACGGCAATGGCCTTAAGCTTTTTGGAACCCATCACAGCTCCCATACCAGTTCTTCCTGCAGCATGGGTAACATCGTTTAACACGCATGCGTATCGTACCATGTTTTCCCCACCCTGCCCGATGATTGATGTTCGAACATTCTTCAGACCTAAGGATTGCTGGATTCTATCCCTGCAATCGACCACTCCCAGCCCCCAGAGACTGCCGGCGTCGCGGATTTCAACCGTTCCATCATGAATCCACAGGTAGACCGGTTTTTCAGATACCCCCTGAACAATTATGGCATCGTAACCAGCCTTTCTTAATTCCGCCCCCCAGAACCCACCCGCTTCAGATTCACCGTAACCGCCGGTGAGGGGAGACTTACCGCCGATACTGTTACGCCCGCTGCCGATAAAAGGGTGCCCGGTAACGGGACCCAACGCAAAAACTAACTTATTTTCGGGTCCCAGTGGATCTATACCCTGGGCGAGTTCCCTTAAAAGATAATTGACGATAAACCCACGTCCGCCTAGATTCTGACGATAGTAATCAACATCTGGACATTCCACGGTTATCTCTTTTGATGTCAGATCGATGCGTACAATTTTTCCGTTGAAACCCTTCATTTCTACTCCTCTTCATAATTCGAACGAACACTGGAACCAGGCTGCATACATATGCTGCCCTTCCTGCAACCAAGGGTTTCCTGATCAAGTAGCTGAATCGTCTGTAACTCTTTTCTGATAGGCACCAACAAGAATAAATGTCGCCAGCGGCTGGGTAATCAAAAAAGCAAAAGGCAGCGAAGACCCAAGAGACATAATCGCCACATAAATAATGACAATTATAATATGATCGGTGACCGGAGCAGCGGTGGCAATTTCCCACGATTTTTTCAGGGCATCAAACAACCCGTAACCCTGATCAGTCATAAGAGGTAACATATAAAAAGCAACAAAGGCAACCAGGCCTATTACTATAAAGCCGGGAACAACCAGCAGCAGAAACCCTGTTGCGGCGACTATTGTTACAAGGAGGAAAAACCCGAACAGCGGCAAAAAGAGCCGCATCTGAGAGAAAAGATCTCCAACTTCCGGTTGCCGTCCTTCCCGTTCAGCCCGCAGCAGGGATTGAATATATCCTGCTGTCGTCACCGGGGCCAGGATACCGAGGCTTAAAATAATAACCAGTAACTGTGCGAAGGTTATCAGCAGAAGCGGCCCGATAAAACTGAGCGTGTTCTTCCAGCTCTTTACAATAATATTTTTAAAATCCATAGAGTCATTCTCCTTTTGTTGCCACATTCCTTTAATATTGACGTTTGAAATCGATAAGATAGTCCAGAGATTCCTGCCTGATGAATTTCAAATAATTCCTGATAAATACCGGTGCCACACCTTCGGGGAAGGTGGGTCCGGCTGTATGCGATGTAATCGTTATATTTGGAGCGCCCCAGAGAGAATGTTCCGGGGGCAGAGGTTCTTCCTTGAAAACATCAAGAACGGCCCCTGCGATCTCGCCTTCCCAAAGAGCCTTTACCAGTGAAGATTCGTCAATGGTACTTCCCCTCCCCACGTTAATCAGAACAGCGTTTTTGGGCATTGCTTTAAAGACCGGCCAATCTATCAGATTACTGGTTGAAGGAGTATTCGGGAGTACGCAAACGAGATATTCGAGTTGAGTGACAAATTTATCAAACCGGCCTTCATGAAAATATGTATCTATATACCTGCAGCTTGAATCTTTTCTCGTATACCCGTTTGTAATCATTCCGAAATGTTTGGCACTCCTTGCTATATCAGCACCGATTGAACCAACACCCATGATACCAACACTTTTACCCCTGAGCGTGCCGGGCTTCATATCATTCCAGCGGAGGCTTTTCTGGGATTCATATCGCTCTATAACTTTTTTTTCATGAACCAGCATGTGGCAGAGTACATATTCGGAAATTAAAGGCCCGAAAATGCCTTTAACCCCTGTCAGCAGATAATCTGTCCTGCAGGTTGGTCCTAGCAGAGGCTCCACACCAGCCCAGGTTGACTGCATCCATTCCAGTTTTGCGGCATGGTTCAGCAGCGGTTTGATAAGATCCGGGTCACCAAAAATTATATTGCTGTGGCTGCATAGATCAAGGGCCTCAGCCGAATCTGCTGTAGCAGAAATTTGTAGATCGGGGAGGTTGTGGTCGCGAAAAATTGCAAGATACTTTTCCGCATTTGTCGAAATTATGAGAAGTTTGTTTTTGTCAGGAGGCATGTTTTAGTCTTTATGAAAATCGAGATTAAGTGCGGAGAGGAGATGGTGAGATCCTATTGCTCTTTAGCCGAATTCCTGAAAACATGGGCGGGATAAGTACCCAGCATAATAACATGCTTTGCAAAAAAGTTGAGTTCTTCAAAGGCAAGCTGCAGTGAGCGTTCGTTAATATGTCCTTCCACATCCGCATAAAAACGGGCAACGTTAAAGTGCTTATCGACATAGCTTTCTATTTTCACCATTTGCACACCATTCGTGGCAAACCCGCCCAGCGCTTTATACAGCGCCGCTGGAATGTTTCTTACTTCAAAGATAAAACTGGTGAGATATGTTTTCTCTTTCTCTATCTCCGGGACAGTGTTTTCACGGGAGAATATAAGAAACCGGGTTGTGTTATGTACGGCGTCCTGGACATCTTTTTTCAATATATCCAGGCCATAGATACTTGCAGCCAGTTCAGAACCAATCGCAGCCTGGGTTCTATCTCCCCATTTTTTTATATCTGAAGCGCCTTTTGCTGTGTCCGCAACCACATGTCTGTCGAGTTGAAGATCTTC
>DAOVUU010000017.1 GCA_030632405.1 Desulfobulbaceae bacterium
TAACTCCGGATATTAACCTGGAGGAGATTGAAGCGGCAGTGGATGAAGATGCAGAGGATATCCAGTCAAGTCTTGAAGAACTTATAAATGATCTTGAAAATCCTGATGATGTCACGCCAGTTGAGGATCAATGATCTGATCTTTTTTGTACATTGTTGGATCAAAGGTTTAATGGTCTCACAAGAGCAGGAAAATTTTTAATCCCATTTCCAACCTCTTGATCACTTGTTTAATCGACTTGCCTAACTCTCTAACAACCCAAAAAACTAAACAGTCTCCTTACCCCACTTTCCAAGATTGCTTGCCCTTGAAAATAATTTTACACAGCTCCGTACCATAGATTTTGGCGACCCTTTCAGCAATTCGCCCCAAACTATACCCTCGGTGTTTCAATTCGTAGTGGCGCTGATGATAAGCGATCAACATTTAATGTTACTCTGACCTTAATTATAATTTTAAATCCAAATCATTGTGGGTGAAACCCATGTAAATGTATTTTTTCACTTTAGTACGTTTTTGATTGTTGTATGGATATAAATATATTTTCACTTTTATCGACTGAATTTTGATATTTATTGCTGCGAGTAACTATTAAATTTAATGCTTTATTAGGGGGATAGTGACAAATGCAGTATCAATACCATCAACCTTCAAAATAACTTTTCTCGGCAGAAAAATACATTGACATGCAGAAACCGATGCACTAACAATGCAAAAAACATCTACACCATTCAATATGACAACGCCTAACCCAAAAGTCTTAATTCTCTCCGAAAATGATGATGTTGCTGTAGCTATCTGCGACATCGCAAAAGACATAACCCTCCATGAACTTAAAATAACAACGCAGAAATCAATCCCCAGGGGGCATAAAATTGCACTTCGAGGTCTCAAGGATGGTGACGACGTGCGCAAATATGGACAGATAATTGGATCTGCCGCCACGGAAATTGCTCCGGGTGATCATATTCATGATCACAATCTCACTCTTGAGGTGGCGACTGTGCGAACTAAGCCATCGCCCAAAACACGTACTGCGATTGACACGGCAGGTTTGCCTAAAGAGTTTCTAGGTTATCGTCGGGCCAATGGCTTGACTGGTACCCGCAACTATATTGCTCTTCTTTCGACAGTTAATTGTTCCGCAACTGTGTGCAAAAAAGTTACAGAACATTTTCAGAGCTCGAACAGATTGGACGCCTATCCGCATCTTGACGGCGTTATCGCCTTTACTCATGGCCTCGGTTGTGCAAATAATCCTAAGGGCAATGGTTTTGATATACTTCAGCGTACGCTCATGGGGTGTGCTTTAAACCCTAATGTTGCAGCGGTCCTCGTCATTGGTCTTGGATGTGAAACAAATCAGGCTCAGTTTCTATTTGAGAGATACGGATTATCGGAAACTGATTGCCTGCGATTTTTTAACATCCAGGATGCTGGAGGAACAAAAGCGTCCATTAGAAAGGCCATTGACTACATCAACATTATGCTGCCACAGGTCAATAACATCCAAAGGCAGAAGCTGCCTGTCAGTGAATTGAGACTTGCCCTGCAGTGTGGTGGCTCTGATGCATACTCTGGCATCACCGCAAACCCGGCTCTGGGCCATGCTTCTGACCTTTTAGTGGAGCTGGGCGGCACAGCTATTCTTTCAGAAACACCAGAAATATACGGTGCCGAACATCTATTGATGCTGCGGGCGGCAACACCTGAAGTAGCAGTCAAGCTGAAGGCTCGTATTTCCTGGTGGAAAGATTATGCAAGCAAAAACAATGCAGATTTGGATAACAACCCCTCCTACGGCAATAAATTGGGTGGACTGTCGACGATCTACGAGAAATCGCTTGGAGCGGTTGCAAAAGCCGGGCAGAGCCCCCTCAATGCTGTCTATGAGTTTGGAGAACCTGTAACTGAGCGGGGCCTGGTTTTCGTTGATACACCAGGCTACGACCCAATCTGTTCGACTGGTCAGATTGCAGCCGGTGCTAATATCATGTGCTTTACTACCGGGCGTGGATCAGTTTCCGGATTTAAACCGGTACCAACCTTGAAGCTTGCGACCAACACGCTGATGTATGAACATATGCAGGATGATATGGACATCAACTGCGGTGAAATTGTTGAGGGTGAAAGAATAGAAAAAATTGGACGCCGTATCTTCGAATATATCGTCGCCACCGCGTCGGGTTCCCGTACTGCAAGTGAGCGAAATGGCTTCGGTGATCATGAATTTGTCCCCTGGCAGCTGGATGCCCTTCTTTAACTGTGGGTTGAATAGTTTAGTCAAAAGTATAAAAAAGGAATAAAAACTGAATACGAGTGCTGCACTCGTTAAGCCTCGTACAGCGTAAACACAGTATTTTTTTTAAAAAACCAACGCTCAAGTATGATGTTTGTCGTAGTTAAACCGTTTCATTAATAATGACAGGAGGTTAAAATGGCAAAAAAAAATGTTATGTTTGTATTCACTCTCATCTTGGGGATGGCCCTGATTTTTCCGGGGATGGTTCTGGCAGAAAAAACATATACCATTCGTTACGCCCACGGTGATCCACCAGATATTACGACCTCTTCGGCCCACGCCGACGCAGTTTTGTTCAAACGCTATGTGGAAGATCGATCCGGAGGGCGGATAAAAGTTGAAATCTATCCAGCCAATGAACTTGGCTCTGAGCGTGAACAGATTGAAGGTGTTCAACTTGGCAGTATTCATATGAGCAATATCAGTGAAGGCACAGTAGGAATCTTCTTTCCTGAAATCCTGGCCACTGCTATTCCTTACGCATTTCGGACTTATACCGAGGCTTGGAGGGTGTTAGACAGCCCGTACATGAAGGAGCTGATGGAAGAAATGCGTAAGAAGACAGGTGTCCGTTGCCTTGACGTCAATCAAAACGGTTTCAGAAACTTTTCAAATAATGTCCATACCATCAAAACTCCTGCCGATCTCAAAGGGCTGAAAATCAGGACGATGGAGCATCGTGGACATATGAAAATGGTCGAATCTCTCGGTGGAAACCCGGTTCCCATCGCCTGGGGGGAGTTGTACACAGCTCTACAGCAGAAGGTTGTGGACGGACAGGAAAACCCACCCAGTCTCGTACTGGCCATGAAATTTTATGAAGTTCAGAAATACTATACCCTTGACGGGCATATCTACAGCATCGATTTCACTTTCATCAACGATAAATTCTACAATTCTCTACCGGAAGATCTACGCCAAATCGTTTATGAAGCTGCGGATATTGCAGGCTGGCACCACCGAACCACGGAGACATTCGTTTCTAATGAAGTTGCTGTCGGTGCACTGATTGAAAAGGGTATGGAAGTTTATGTACCCACGGCCGAGGAGATCTCACTTTTCAGTAAAATGTCACAAAAGCCGGTTGTCGACTGGATTAAAACTCAAATTGACCCCAAGTGGGTTGATGGTTTTGTGGCTGAGATTGATAAGGCCAAAATCGAGCTTAAAGCTCCTTGATCTGGAGAATATACTGCTGAATCCATTTTCTCCAGGCAGTTATCTAATATAATTAGTTTGACATAATGGCACCTTGAAAAATTAGCATTTTTGTTAAAAATCGAGATCGCCCGTCGAAAGAAGGCGATCTCGATTTTAACGAATCCTGTGGCCATTAAAATGATACTGGCGGTAACCAGTATTTGTTTATTCGTTCACGCACCCAGAACTGGAATCAATGTTTTTTTTGCGAGCCGCCATAGCGAAGCTATGCAAAAATATCTGAGAGCCGATCTATATATAGGAGGATGAAATTACTTGTTAAGGAACATCGTTTACAAGATCCACCTGGTATTTGAGATTTTCAGCGAAAAACTGGATCGAGCCGTCCTTCTCTCCATCGTTATCCTGAGCGTACCACTTGTGATAATCATTCTTTACGCTGTTTTTATGCGCTATGTAATTAACGCTGCGCCCACCTGGTCTGAAGAGATTGCCAGGTATCTGATGGTCTGGATGTCTCTGCTGGCAACGTCGGCTGCCATGCGACGGGGACAACATATTGGTTTGACCTTTGTAGTGGAAAAAGCCGGACCTCGGCTCCGCAAGGTATTAAATTTATTGGCCTACGCTCTAGTGCTCCTGTTTTTCTCCGTTCTAATGGTTAAAGGAATCGATATGACCTTTTTTGTATCACAGCAGCGGTCTCCTTCAGTTAACATCCCCATGTGGATTCCCTATCTATCGGTTCCCGTGGCTGGTTTTTTAATGGTGATACAAACCCTCACACTTATATTCAAACAGTTTGAATCTCCAGAGAGGATAAACTGACTCAATGATACCACTTCTTGCCTCTATAGGAATTTTTGTCTTTACTCTCATTATTGGAATCCCAGTGGGTATCTGTCTGGGAATTACCGGAATGATCGGTGTCTATATTCTCGGAGCCCCCATGGAAGTCGTTGCCCAGCGGATGTTTACCGGTCTAGACTCTTTTCCGCTGATGTGTATTCCCTTTTTCATCATGGCTGGTGAAATAATGAACAAGGCAAAGATCACTGACAGGATCATCATTTTTGCTGATGTACTAGTTGGCCGGTTTCGTGGGGCAATGGCCCAAGCAAACGTTGTAGCCAGCATGTTCTTCGGGGGCATTACCGGTTCTGCCGCCGCCGATGTCGCAGGTCTTGGAAGCATTCTGATTCCTGCAATGAAAAAAAACGGTTACCCAGCACCGTTTAGCGCCGCAGTAACCGCTGCATCGTCACTTCAAGGGCCAATCATTCCTCCCAGCATTCTGGCTGTCATTTATGGGGCCACCATGGGTGAGTCTATAGGTGCTCTGTTTGCGGCAGGCATTCCAATTGGTATAGCAATTGGCCTCTCTGATATGATCATTGTTGCATTCATTGCCGCCAAACAGAAATTTCCGAGACAGGTCATCCGTGTTACCATCATTGAGTTTGGAAAAATCTTCGGTAATGCATTAGTCGCACTTGTAATGCCCTTGATTATCATCGGGGGGATTTTACTTGGTGTGTTCACACCCACGGAATCCGCTGCCGTAGCGGTAGGGTACGCCTTTGTCGTCGGTGTATTTTTTTTAAAAACAATCAAAATAAGTGACATCCCGGCCATTTTGGTCAACTCGGGACTCACTACTGGGGTGGTTTTTCTGCTGCTCGCGTCCGCAAGACTCTATTCATGGATTCTTAGCACAAACCAGATTCCGGCCATGATTTCCAGCGGTATTCTTGCTCTGACGTCGAACCCCATCATTATCATTCTACTGATCAATATAATTTTACTTATGGTCGGGTGTGTTATGGATCCAGGCGCTGCCATTATCATGCTGGCCCCGGTATTAGCTCCATTGGCCATCAGTGCCGGTATTCACCCTGTTCAGTTCGGTCTGATTATGATTGTGAACCTCTGCCTGGGATTAATCACTCCACCAGTGGGTTTGTGCCTGTTCATCAGTGCAAATATAGCAAAAGTATCCATCGAAGAAGTGGCCAGAGCAGTTTTGCCCTTTTTCTTTCTCAACATCGTGGTACTACTGGTTGTCTCTTATTTTCAAGGATTTGTTCTATGGGTTCCCAGATTATTTGGTTTTCTATAAGACGATGATTCAAATAAAAGATTTGACCAGATATTACGGTTCTATTCTGGGTGTTGACAACATCAGTTTTCGTTTGAAAAGAGGAACTACCCTCGGATTGCTCGGCCCCAACGGTGCCGGTAAATCGACTATCATCCGAATGCTGGCCGGCACGCTGATGCCGACTGCTGGCAAAGTGTTCATGACGGAGTCACTGGCAGATCCCAGTAGCCTTGAGTTTAAAAAACATTTGGGATACCTTCCGGAAACAGCGCCGCTATATTCTCAGATGCCGGTTGACAAATATCTGAAGTTCGTTTCCCAGGTAAAAGGGGTACCGGCAAAAAAACAGCAGGAGTGTCTGGAACGTGTGCTGTCTCAGTGTCAACTTGAAGATGTAGTGGACAGAAGAATCGGCCGATTGTCGAAAGGATACAGACAAAGGGTAGGCCTTGCTCAAGCGTTGATCAACGATCCGTCACTTCTGATTCTCGATGAACCCACGGCAGGGCTTGACCCTCAGCAAACAAACGAATTCAGAAAACTGATCCGCAGTATGCAGGGGCAGCGAACGGTGCTGCTCAGCACCCATATCTTACCGGAAGTACAATTGCTCTGCAGCCATGTCATCATCATAAACAAGGGGAAAATTGCTGCTCAGGGAAAAATAGACGGACTCCTGGCACAGGATCCTTCTCAACAGCGATTTCATCTGGAAATTAGAGGACCCAGCCGGGAAGTTTTAAATGGACTGGAGAAGTTGCAAGATATTCAGTCGGTTACATTGGTCCGCAAGACGGACAAAGACCAGTTCGTTTACCTGCTGATATCCAACAATACAACAGACCCGCGTGACCAACTAATTCATCTGATTGCCGGACATGAATGGCAATTGCTTGAATTACGTCCGAATCACCAAGAACTTGAAAAGTTATTCCTTGCTGCTATTTCAGAAACTATGGAAGATGAAAGCATTCAATTCTCTGTTTAAACGCGAGCTTTACGCCTACTTCCTGTCCCCTGTAGCCTATGCCGTATTGGGAGTATTTTTATTACTGTGCGGCTATTTTTTTTCCAGAAGTATTGCATATTTCAGCTATCTTAGTGTTCAGGCTGGCTACGATACCTCCCTGCAAGCCCACGTTAACGTCCATGAACTGATTCTCCGTCCGCTGTTTTCCAGTATCACCCTGATGCTCATTTTTTTGATTCCTCTGCTGACTATGCGAACCTTTTCGGAAGAGAAAAAGCAGGGTACATTGGAACTATTGCTGTCCTATCCAACAAGCGACACAGTCATCATTCTTGCGAAAAATGGAGTCTGCCTTCTTGTCGTTTTAACCGGTTTGCTGGGCACGGCAATATATCCAGCAATAATTTTTGCTCTGAGCCATCCGGACACCGGACCGATCTTCACCGGCTACCTGGGGTTAGTCTTTCTGGCCGCCAGCCTGGTTTCTATTGGCACGCTCTTTTCTATTTTTACGGAAAATCAAACTGTTGCAGCAGTCTCTGCATTTGGAGTTATCTTACTACTTTGGAGCCTGGCATGGTTTGTTGACTTTGTTCCGGGAGTACTAGGTGTTATTTTGAATGAGCTATCCATCCAATCTCATTTCCAATCATTTGCAAGGGGACAGATTTCTACCCGTGATGTGATCTATTTTATCAATATTACAATTATTTTTAATGTTCTTGCCATTCAAGCTCTCAAGCGGGGAATTCGCTGCCGATAATACAATGAAAACCCGAAATATTTCATACATCAACGGGTTCGTAGTTACCCTTTTGCTTCTGGGTATTCTGGTTCTTGTTCAACTCATCGCATACCGTCAGGAGCTTAGATGGGATTTTACTGACTCCGGGCGTTACAGCCTCTCCGGCCAAAGTCGGGATGTCCTTGCCATGCTGGAGGCACCGCTTACGGCAGTGGCCTTTTATGGTGAAACAGACAGCGGTTTACCCCAGGTGCGTGAACTTTTCAGAGAGTACGCTCTGGCCTATCCACCATTTCAATCTAAAATAGTCAATCCCACCAAAAACCCCGCTATAACACAGCAATATCAGATAAAAAGCCACGGAACTATAGTTCTTGAGTACCGCGGCCTGCGAAGAAAAGTTGTCGGAGCGGATGAGGAACGTCTGACGAATGCAATCTACCGATTAATCGATAGCCGCCGCAAGACCATTTATTTCACTCAAGGACATGGAGAGAAAGGGAAAAGTCAGGGAGGGGAACAATTGTGGCAGGCATTGGAAGAAGAAAATTACCGGGTTGCTCCACTTTCCATGATCAAAACCAGTCAAATACCCGGAGACGCGAGCTGCCTCATAATTGCCGGACCGCGAGCTGATTTTTTTCAACAAGAAATAAAACAACTGAATGCTTATATGCGCAGTGGGGGGAGCGTGGTAGTGCTTCTCGACCCCTACCATGATGCCGGGCTCAAAACATTTCTGCATACCTATGGTATTCTGCTCCCTGAAATGAGCATCGTGGACAAAATCGCTAAACTGCCAAATGGTGGTGATTTGTTTCCAGCAGTTTCACGATACAGTTCCCACCCCATTACCCGCCATCTGTCCCAGTTAACTTTTTTTCCGGTGGCCCACCCTATTAATATTGTTGACCCGCTTTCTGAAACTCTTACAGTCGACCTCCTGGTGCAAACCGAAATCAGTGCCTGGGGGGAATCTGACCGACAAAGCTTAATCGACAAAGAGAGTGATTTTGATCCGGATAAGGATATGCCCGGTCCGCTGAATATCGGTGTTGCTGTAAAGGTTTCTAACAAAGACAGTCAAGAAGAATCACGTCTTGTGGTTTTCGGAGATTCTGATTTTGTTAATGACAGCTACCTGTTCATGGCCGGTAACAGAGATTTGGCGCTTAATATGATGGCGTGGGCAGCTGCACGCGAAGGGTACATTACTGTTCGCTCCCGAGAAAGCGGCTTTACCCCTATCATCCTCTCAGAAATGCAGCAGCGTGCAGTCTTTTGGGTGTCACTCTGCCTGGCACCAGGTATCGTATTAATAATCGGAGTATGGGTTCGGTTACGATGGATGAAAAAATAGATTACCGGACCATCGGTATCATGACAACCATCTGGCTATTACTCCTTGGCTACCTGGTATGGTTCCCCCTGCAAAATGAGCGTCATGGTTATGTCGGTGCATTTATCACTGGAGAAACCTCCGTCCAGCAGATTGTCAGAATTTTGATCAAAAAACCGGATGGCGAATCCTTTGAATATGTCAAAATGTCGGACCACTGGCAGATTCAGGAACCTTACCAGGCAGCAGCCAGCGAACCAATGATTCAGGAACTTCTCGGTGCGGTAGGGAAGACCCGGATAATGGATATCGTTGCAAAACAACCGGAAACTCTTTCACCATATGGTCTTGAAGATGGTAAGCGCTTAGAAGCCACCTTTGAATTCGAGAACGGGAGGGAGAGTACCTTCAGGATCGGGGCACGTCTTCCACTTAACCAGATCTACGTTTATTTTCAAAAAGAAGGAGACTCTTCTGTTTTCAGGGTATGGGAAGGTATACGATCAACCCTCGAAAGACATGCCTCTGTTCTGGATCAGGGACAACCAGTTCGGTTCAACCCTTCCACCATTGTTTCACTTGAATTAGAGCGTGAGGGGCGTTTTGTACGTTTGGAAAAACGGAATGTAAATTGGTTTGTGACTAGTCCAATGCAACGTGCAGCCACCACCGAAACGGTGCAATTATATCTCGAATCGATCTTGGCTCTCACATCCAGTGAAGCTTATCCAGATGGAGCCATGTTTCAAAAGAAAGTCGATAATTCCAATCATTTCAAATTAACTTTGAATCAAGATAATGGAGGTGAACCGATAACTATCCACTTGACGCCGAAAGATTCATTGGCTCCAGCCCTTCTTGCCATTGAGCAGGGTGGGCAGTCGGTTATTTACTCAACTGACCCTCGAGCCATGGACAAACTATCATTTGATCCAGATGATTTTTATCTATCAAACGCACTTGTATTTGATATCGATACCATAACAAATATCGAGGTATTGAAACCTCAATATTCTCTTAAGCTTAAGCGTAACCCTGATGGCTCGTGGCAATTTTACCACCCCTATGACAGGCAAAGGGCTGATTCGGACACTGTCAATCAGCTTCTCCACTTACTGAGAAATCTGCCAGTCGAACAATACTTAGAAGAAGAGAAGGAGAATATTGATTCAGCAGAATCTGGAATACTCGTAAAACTGTTTGGCAACACAGATTCTACTACCTTAAAAATCATTAAAAACCCCAGTGGACATTACCGTGGAACCTCTGTACACCACCCACACTGGTACCGTCTGAATTCAGATACAATAAAACGGTTGGGAGAATTTTCTCCGGACGCACTCGTCGATCGGCATTTACTGGCATTCGACCCTCTGAGTGTTGAGCGAATTACTGTACAACGGGGAGAGAATTATTACGTGTTGACCAAAAAGGGTAATGCATGGACATGGGAAAAACCACAGAAGAAGAAAGCCCGCACTGCTATGGCATGGAGGTTTGTATTCGGTATCAGAAATCTCCAGTACCAGAGGCTGGTTAGAGAAAATACAGGGCGAGGATCTAGAGAGGATCATTGTGGTTTTCTGGACCCCGATATTACCATTTATATTCAGCTGGCCGGCGCAGAAGTGGACAACGAAATGAGACTGAAGGCTGCAAAAACCAGGGAGGGAATGATCGTCTCGACCAGCCTTTTTCCAGGATGTTACCTGGTTGAAACAGCTTTCGCCGACCATATTCTTCCAGATTTTGCTGTCTTGGAAGATTGACTACGAAGCATCCCTTTATCTTTATAATTACAGACCAGAGAGGACATGAAAATGATTTTTGATCAATTTAATCTTGCGGGTAAAGTTGCGGTTGTTGTTGGCGGAACAGGTGGCATAGGTGAAGCATTGTCTTTAGGGCTGGCAGAAGCCGGGGCAGATGTAGTGTCAACAAGCAGGAACTCTGCTAAAGTAGCTGATATTTCAAATAAAATAAAAGCATTGGGCAGAAACACATTTGAGATACAGACAGATGCGACCAGTGAAAAAGACATAAGAACTCTGTCTGAAAAATCGTTAGAATTTTACGGAAAGATCGATATCTTGGTTAATGGTGCTGGTGTTAATATAAGAAAAAATGTTGTTCAGATGACATACAATGATTGGGCTACGGTATTAAAAACTAATCTTGATTCTGTTTTTTTAAGTTCCAAGTATTTTTCAAAAAATATGATTGAAAGAAAATATGGGAAAATACTTAACATTGGTTCTTTAACCTCTGTAGTTGCTATGAGTAATTCATGTGCGTATGCTGCCAGCAAAGGAGGCGTCGTGCAGTTAACAAAAGCTCTGGCTGTTGAATTATCAAAGTATAATATAAACGTAAATGCAGTATTACCCGGTTATTTCAGTACTGAAATGACTGAACCGATAATGCAAAATAGTGTGACTTACAACAGAATTATTGAGAGAACTCCTATGAACAGGATAGGAACAGTTGACGAACTTATTGGCACGGCAATATTTCTAACGTCTGACGCCTCTAAATTCATAACGGGTGAAACACTGGCAGTAGATGGCGGTTTTTTATCATTTGGAGTCGATTTAGCGTTAAAGTAATGGGTGATATCGGGGAAAAGACTAAGAAACGTTGTAATCAGCAGTTCAAATGAAGCAAATATCAGGCGGACAACCTCGTGAGAGCGGTTAATGCATTATTAAAAAATATCAAGATTCCTCTGATGTACAAAATAAAGCAAGAATTTGTCTCAAAACCATTGAATGATATTGAGGAAACTTGTCTTAAACAGATTATATCACTTGACCGTTTGAAAAGAATGAGAATGGTGCAGGAAAGCCAGAGCCCACAGGCAACGCAGCACAGTATGGATCAAGAGGAACTATTCGACAAAAGTAATTGTCGCATCTTTAGGTAGAGCCAACCCTACACTCACTTCCAACGCCTTTAAAATTCCGGATATCACGGGACATGACACATGGGGGATTGTTTTCAGGCTAACATCCAATACTTGAGAATTAAGGGTTCCAGTCTTTTTATCTTTAAACAGTTCAGTCATCATATTAAGTGTTTTTCCTCCCAGAATTTCATCAACTTTCCTCCAGTTAGGGCATTCACTGTCTAACCGGAAGGAGGCTTTATACCCACTCTTATCTTCAGCATGGACTGTAGTGACAAATCCACAAATCCCACCAAATATTTCTACGTTAACTATTTTATGCATGATACTCCTCTTTAAACATTTTTTATTCTATCCGTAAAAGCTCCATTGATATCAATAAAAAGACTGTTCCGCTTAGCCGACATAAAGAAAACTGTTTTACCCGGAAGTATGAACGACAGCAAGATAAATACGTCAATATACAGTTCCCGATATGCTGCTTTTGGGACACAAAAACCTGAAGAAAAGCATATCTGTCCCTCTGTCTGATGGTGCAATAGAGACAATGGATAAAATTCTTGTAGATTTTAATATCCAATAGGTATACAAGAGGCAGTTAGAGGACGAGTGGTTTTGTTTTTTTATTACGGAGGGTGGATCGGATGGGATCACATGGACTCTAAATCCATGCAGCCGGGTGCGACTCCCGGGCTCTCCGCCATTTTACAAGTGCTCAACACTCTGATTTGAATTGATCAGAATAGAGATAAACAGGCTGTAGATATTTTAGCTTTAACAACAGGAGAAAGGGAAATGACAGATTTTAGTGCAATGCAGGACGCCTTGATAAACTGTGACCAGGATAAACTTGTGGGACTGGTTAATACTGCTCTGGCTGATGATGCACCGGCAGTAGATATCCTTAATCAGGGCCTTATTGCCGGGATGGATGTTGTTGGTGAGAGAATGGAAGAAGGCGATATGTTTATTCCCGAAGTACTTATGGCTGCCAAGGCTATGGCTGAATGTGTCGGTATTTTGAGACCTCTGCTTGGTGAAGAAGACGCCGGTCAGGAAACAAATGTACTTATCGGAACGGTGAAAGGGGATCTTCATGATATTGGAAAAAATCTTGTGTCCATGATGATGGAGAGTGCCGGTATGACTGTTCATAACCTGGGCGTTGATATCGGGCCCGAAGACTTTGTAGCTCAGATAAAAGAAAAAGATGCCCGGATTGTCTGTCTGTCAGCCCTTTTGACAACCACCATGCCCATGATGAAGCAGACCATAGATGCCATAGTCGAAGCAGGATTAAGAGATCAGGTCAAAATAATGGTTGGTGGTGCACCCGTAACCCAGGCCTTTGCTGATGATATCGGGGCCGACGGGTTTGCACCGGATGCCGGTTCCGCTGCCAAATTTGCCAAAACCCTAATCAACTAACCCTGAGAAAATTATCACCAGAACCTTCATAACCTTAATGATGGATGCATGAATGAACTCCGCCATCATTAATGTTTTTTTCCGGTAAATTTCTCAAAGGAATAAAGGCAGGTGCAACTTCAGGCTGACAACCTGTTGCATTAGGGGAAAGTATTGTGTTGACATCAGATTCCAATCTGACCAGGATTTTAGATCGTTTACAAAATGTTCATATTGCTGGAAAAACCGAGATAAAATACCTTCTCGGTCTTTCCGCTCCTGAAGAAATAGATCTGCTTTTCGAAGCAGCCCGCAATATACGAGCCAGGTATTTCGGCAACAAAATTTTCCTGTACGGATTTCTCTATTTTTCCACACACTGCCGAAACAACTGCAGATTCTGCCAATACAGACAATCTAACAAAACGATTCCCCGATATCGTAAGACTGATGCGGAGATCCTTACAGCAGCCAGAGAAATGGCTGCCAGTGGGGCACACCTTATAGATCTGACAATGGGTGAAGATCCGATACTCTATTCTTCAGAAGAATTTGGATCCGAACGCCTGCTCACCATGATCAAAACTGTCCGGAATGAAACCAGCCTTCCCCTTATGATTTCCCCCGGCACCCTGCCCGACAACGTCCTTGAGGAACTTGCGGCTGTCGGAGTCTTCTGGTACGCCTGTTACCAGGAAACCCACAATAAAACCTTGTATGAAAAATTACGCCCGGGACAACCATTTGAAAAAAGAGTGGCAAAAAAACAGCTGGCAAAAAATAACGGAATGCTCGTTGAAGAAGGTATCCTCACCGGAGTGGGAGAAACGCTGGATGATCTGGCCGACTCCATTATCTGGATGAGAGATTTTTCTGTGGACCAGGCCCGGGTAATGACTTTCGTCCCCCAGGCTGGAACGCCAATGGCTGATATAAAGGCTCAAGGCAGTTTAAAAGAACAGATAATCATTTCGGTCATGCGGTTGATCCTTCCCGACCGGCTTATTCCAGCCTCTCTGGATGTTGACGGCCTTGAAGGTTTAAAAGCAAGGTTGGATGCAGGAGCCAATGTAGTGACTTCTATTGTTCCTCCAGAAAAAGGTCTGGCTGGAGTTGCCCATAATTCTCTTGATATTGAGGATTCCCGTAGAA
>DAOVUU010000372.1 GCA_030632405.1 Desulfobulbaceae bacterium
AAAAATGGTTACTGCAGTTGCCTGTGCCAGGGTTCCTAAGCTCACAATACTCATCGGCGGTTCATTTGGTGCCGGTAATTACGGCATGTGCGGCCGGGCCTATGATCCTCGGTTTATTTTTATGTGGCCCAATTCCCGTATCTCCGTAATGGGGGGTGAACAGGCCGCAGGTGTTTTGGCACAGCTTAAACGCGAACAGAAGGAAAAGACGGGAGAGCATTGGAGCAAAGAGGAGGAAGCGGAATTCCGACAACCGATTCTCGATATTTACGACAAGCAGGGGCACCCGTATTATGCATCTGCCAGGCTATGGGACGATGGAGTAATCGATCCGGCGGATACCCGTATGGTGCTCGGGCTATCATTGTCGGTTTCACTGAACAGGCCCATTGAGGATACCGAATTTGGTGTTTTCAGGATGTGATGGCGTCGTAAAAAGTCCGATCTCCTTCGTTGTAGGTTTTTATCAGAACTTCAGCATACTACTGTATAACTGAGGGCCTGATAAAAACACTACGCCTTGTATATCGAACTTTTTGACTTAGCCATCTAAAGATTTGAATGACCTTTGTACGAGTTCATCAGGATGTGATTATGATTGAAAAGACAGTTTCAGTGCATATTGACGAACGTGGTGTTGCCACCGTTACTCTCAATAATCCGAAAAAACATAATGCCTTTGACGATAGTATTATCGAGGAGTTGACATCATCCTTTATACAAATTGGTAATAATAAAGATGTGCGGGTAATGATTCTGGCGGCCACCGGCAAAAGTTTTTCCGCGGGTGCTGACCTCAACTGGATGAAGCGTATGATGAGCTACTCCTATGAGGAGAACCTTGAAGATGCCAGGGCTCTTGCTGATATGCTCAGAACATTGAATTTTCTGCCTGTTCCGACTATTGCCAGGGTTCAGGGTGCCGTCTTTGGGGGTGCTGTCGGGCTGGTGAGCTGTTGTGATATGGCGGTGGCAGCAACCGGGGCAGGTTTTTGTTTGAGTGAGGTCAGAATCGGCTTACTGCCGGCGACGATAAGTCCATATGTGATTGATGCAATAGGACAGAGGGCTGCCCGCAGATATTTTGTAACAGCTGAGCGTTTTAGTGCTGAAACTGCTGCCCGATTGGGGCTGGTCAGCGAAGTGGCAGAGGAAGATCAATTGGACGGCGAAATTAATAAACTTATTGAAACCTTGCTGGGCAATAGCCCGGCTGCAGTAACCGGGGCAAAGCAACTGGTCTTTAATGTTGCCAGGCGTGAAATCAATGATGAACTGATTGATTTTACCAGTGAGCGGATTGCGGAAATTCGAGTTTCTGCTGAAGGCCAGGAAGGTTTATCCGCCTTTTTTGAAAAACGTAAGCCTGCATGGAGCGTGTCATAAAATGTTTAGAAAAATCCTGATTGCAAATCGTGGAGAAATTGCCTGTCGCGTTATTCGCACGGCCCGTAAGATGGGGATACTCACTGTAGCTGTCTATTCAGATGTCGACCGCGAAGCACACCATGTTACCATGGCCGATGAAGCGGTATGTATTGGAGCGGCGCCCTCCCGGGAGTCCTACTTGCTGGGAGATCGGGTTATTGAAGCAGCTTTGAAAACCGGTGCAGAGGCTATACATCCCGGCTATGGTTTTCTCTCTGAAAATGCCCAATTCTGTAAAAATTGTCAGGAAAATGGACTGGTGTTTATAGGTCCTCCTGTTGGAGCCATTGAGGCAATGGGCTCTAAATCTGCTGCAAAATTAATTATGGGGCAGGCCAGTGTACCGCTGGTTCCAGGTTATCATGGCGAGGATCAGAACCCGGCTGTTTTGAAAAAAGCCTCTGATGATATGGGGTATCCGGTTCTTCTTAAGGCCACCGCCGGTGGAGGGGGTAAAGGAATGCGCCAGGTATGGGCACCAGAAGAGTTTGGAGAAGCCCTGGTCACCGCCAAGCGTGAAGCCCTTAACAGCTTTGGCGACGACAGGATGCTGGTGGAAAAATACCTTACTCAGTCACGTCATGTGGAGATTCAGGTCTTCTGTGATCAACATGGAAACGCGGTTTATCTTGCCGAGCGGGACTGTTCTGTCCAGCGTCGTCACCAGAAAGTAATTGAGGAGGCGCCTGCTCCGGGAGTAACGGAAGAGCTGCGGTGTCAGATGGGTGAGGCTGCAACCCGTGCAGCTCAAGCAATCAGTTATGAAGGCGCAGGTACTGTAGAATTTCTGTTGGAGCCGGATGGTACATTCTATTTTATGGAAATGAATACCCGATTGCAGGTAGAGCATCCTGTTACAGAGATGATAACAGGTCAGGATCTGGTTGAATGGCAGTTGCGAGTGGCCAATGGTGAAGAACTCCCCCTTGCCCAGGAACAGATTCATATTAACGGTCATGCTTTGGAAGCACGGATCTACGCTGAAGATCCTGAAAATGATTTTTTGCCGGCAACCGGAACCCTCACCTTTTTGCAGCCGCCGGATGAAAGTGATCATGTACGTGTGGATACCGGAGTTCTGCAGGGTGATAAAGTCAGTGTCTATTACGATCCGATGATAGCTAAACTGATCGTATGGGATGAAAACAGAGATAGGGCTCTGCATCGTCTGACCAGGGCTCTGGCTGAATATCGTATCAGTGGAACGACTACCAATATTGATTTTCTCCACAGCCTTGTCAGTTGCGAGCCTTTTCAGAGGGCAGAGCTGGACACCGGTTTTATTGAAAAACATCACGACCAAATATTTAACAACAAGAAGCAGGATATTTCACAGAGTCTTGCTCTCGCTGCGCTCTATCTTGTCCTGAAGCAGAAAGATAAACTACATCCTTCTCTCCTCTCCACAGATCTCTGGTCCCCCTGGAACAACACCAGCGGCTGGCGCTTGAATGAAGCCCATGTCAACCATTTCGAGCTGGTATCCCAGGGACAGCATTATCCCGTTGCCGTTGTGCAGGTCGGGCGGGGCGGTAAAGCCTGTTACTCCATCCAGAGTGGAGATAGAACAGTGGAGGCAAATGGGGAGATAGAAGGTAACACACTTCATGCCGAGATCGACGGGCATCTGTTTCATGTTTCAGTAGGTGAGTGCGATGGCAGCTATAGTATCTACGCAGAAGGAATTACCATGCATTTCACCTTGAGTGAAGTGGACCTTGGTGATGAAGACCCCGGAGAAGGCGCCGCTGCATTAAGTGCCCCGATGAATGGTACTATTGTCGATCTTGTTGCCTCTGAGGGGAGTATTGTTTGTAAAGGTGATACTCTGCTTGTGATGGAAGCTATGAAAATGGAGCATACAATCTGTGC
>DAOVUU010000208.1 GCA_030632405.1 Desulfobulbaceae bacterium
AAGCGTCATAAAGATAAGAAGAAAGGAGTAGAAAAGGATCCTGAAACCAGCCCCCATAATTTAAGAGAACAACTCAAATTATCGCGGGAGATTCTCAGTACTACACATATCTGGCGGGTGAATATCGTCGCCGGGCTCCGTGGTATGTGCTTTACTGTCCTGGTAACGTTTCTGCCTATTTATATGTATGACAGTGGGTTTAGTTCGAAGGCAATCGGGTTTCATTTTGGACTGCTCTGGGCACTCGGTCTGCTGGTGAGTCCATATTTCGGGCATTTGTCTGATAAATTCGGTAGAAAAATAATCCTTGTGCCGGCACTCCTCTATTCAGGTGTTTTGATTGCTGCTCTGGCTCTGTGGGGAAAGGGGCAGTTATTTACCCTGTTGATCCTTCTGCTCGGGTTCAGCATAAGAAGCGATTATTCACTTATAAATGCCACAATTATGGATATTGTTAAAAACAGAGTTGAAACGACAATGCTTGGAATTCTATCTTTGACCAGGTATGTAATGGGAGCTGCTGCCCCTTTAATCGCAGGGGGACTGTATCAATTTGTCGGAATGCAGGCAACTTTTTTATTTGTTTCTGCTCTTTTCCTGCTGGCTGCAATTATTTTTTCAACTGTTAATCTCAACAAATGATTTTACCCTGAGAGTGTCATCCGGGTTTCATTTTGATGATTTTAGCTACTTTTTTTGTAGGTAAGAGATTTGCTTTGCGGGGCCGCCAGCAGAACGGCGGAAATAAAAGCGAAGTAGTGCCCCTGCAGTGAATCGTAGAGAAAAGAGTTGAGAAGACAACCTATTGCCATGCTGACCACCACCCCCTGGAGAACCCACCTGTTTGGCTTTGGCATCTTCAGGGAGGCGGCTATCTCCATTGACATCAGAAGCAGGAAGAGGAAAAGACCTACTCCCCCGAGTTGCACCGCAATAAACAGATATTCATTATGTGGGTTGTCTGTCGGTTTGATCGCGGTATCTTTAATGAGATTGTCGTGTGCTACTTCAAAGCCGCCTGTTCCATAACCAAAAACAGGTTTTTCCTTAAATAATACCAGACAGTTGCTGTACCAGTCGAGCCTCATTCCCATCGAGCTTCGTGAGCTTCCCTGCTCATATGTCTGTATTTCGTCAATTGCTCCGCTGATGCGTGAAGATATATTTTCTGAGGAGAAATAGAGTGTGGCAGAGAGAATGGAGAGGAGGAGAAAACCGGCTATCTGCATTTTGAAAGAGAATCGCTGGACGCAGTAAAGAATACCAAGGAAGACAAGAAGCAGCATCCCTATTCTGCCCGGAGCAACAAAAGTGATATTAAAAAGGGCCACGAGGGCAATAAATAACCAGAAATATCTATCCTGCCTCGAATGGGCAGCCCGGTGAGCAGACCAGAAGATCAAAATGGACATGAAAAAACTATGGGTTATGTGGTAGACAAGGGAGTCACCAAATCTGTCGGAGGTGATTAGAGAGAGTGACATGCCGAATGAGACAACCAGCAGTACTATACAGCCTGCAATAAAACCATTCTCTGCGCTGACCTGGGCCCAGCGTTTGCCACGAAGAAGGGAAATGACTATGGGGAAAAAGATAAGTTCACGGTATTTCTTCAGATTACTCAAACCGTCGCTCAACTCTGCCGGGGAATAGAGAAGTCCGATAAGGAAGAGAAGGAAAAGCAGGATGGCCACCAGAGAAACTGGTGATGTTCTTAATATTTCGGGTAGTTTTAAGAAGTTACCGGATAAAATCCAGAAAAGTACAGCTAATGTGGAAAAAAGTGCGGTGAAGGCGGTGGAAAAAGGAATAAAGAAGCAGGTGGCGATAACTGAGAGTGCACCTGCCTGGGAGAGATAGTATGGGATCGTTTTCCTGGGATTCAATTTTAACACCCTTAATCTGTCCAACGCGGAAGAATAAATCTGAGTAAATGAATATATAACCATACCTGTTGCAACTCTTTTCGCAACTGGAATTTCAAACCATTATTATTCCTGCCAGATAAAATTGTTTTTGATTTCTTCCTGAAGTTCCCTGCAGTTCGGAAGAACAGCAGTCCCCGAAGGGAAGTCAACTTCACCCTTGATACCTATGAAATCCAGGCCTGTTTCTCTGGCAGCATTGTAGTCTGTCAGAGCATCACCGATAAAGATACACTGTTCGGGGGTGAGACTATATGCTTTAAGGAGATTGCGGATATGGGCCGGTTTTTGAACAGGTGATCCGAGAATTTCCTGAAAATAGACCTCCATTTTTCGTTGTTTGATTATATATCTGAGTTCGTCCTCCGGAGTGCCTGAGATGACAAAAACCGGCATAGACCCATGTATGCTCTTCAGAAAATTCTCTGCACCTGCGATCCAGTCGGTGTTGATAACCTTTTCCAGGACCAGTTTCGAGTATTTTTCGCTCCAATAAGACAGTTCGTCGTCTGTCAACGGTGATTCAAGCATATGGTGATGGGCATAGCGAATCTTGTCTACCCTGCTGATACCGCCGTGTCTCTGATGGTATTTGACGATTTTATTTATAAATTCATCATCGTATTGATTAAACAGGATTCGGTAACCATCAGTTTTGATAGTGCTGGAGTCAACAATCACACCATCGAAATCAAAAAAAAGAGCCTGAAGGGTTTTTCGTATTTTATATCGCTTGTTTTTCATATAGATATCGTAGGATTATTTAACTGTGTCTGCTGTGCATGCTGGACTTACAGCAATATCTCTTCCTCTTCGGAGTAAAGGTGGAAAACCTTTTAATTCCTTTATTTTTTAAGTATGGTGAACCTGTGATGAACTCGTAAAAAGATCATATTTTTTATGCTGTGTCGCTATTATCTTTTCGTCATATTGGTATGCAGTTTTACGACACTATCACAATAAACACAAATAGGAATCTTAAACAGGAGGATAGGGATGGAATTAAATTTTCGGTACATAACGTGTTTTGCCAAAGTAGCAATCACCGCAGTGGCTTTTTCTGTTGGAGCATTTCAGGCAAAGGCAGCGGACTATACAGCTAAAATAGGTCACCTGGAATCACCTCAGCAATCACGGCATGTTCATCTGTTAAAAGTTGCCGCACTCGTTGCAGAGCGCACCAACGGTGCTGTTGAGTTTCAGCTTTTTCCCCAGGCACAATTGGGCAATCAGCGTCAGATGACCGAGGGGGTTCAGCTCGGAACTTTAGAGGCGACTGTGTCCCCTGCAGCTTTTCTCGGTGGTTTTAATCCAGTTGTCTCTATTATGGATATCCCCTTTCTTCTTCCTGCCGACAGGGCGGCGGCACAAAAGATTCGTGAAGGTGCATTTGGGAAAGCTTTGCTGGATAGTTTTTCATCGAAGGGTGTTGTCGGCATAGCACTCTGGCCTAATGGCCGCAAGAATTTCACCTCCAACAAACCGTTGGTTGATATTTCTTCTTTTAAGGGCCAGAAATTCCGTACCATGGATTCGAAAATTCTGATTGAGCAGTTCACTGCTCTGGGCGCGTCAGCGATTGCCCTGCCGTTTGGTGAACTTTATACTTCACTGCAGACAGGTGTTGTTGATGGAGAGGAGAATCCTCTCGATACAATTCAGCGGATGAAGTTTTATGAAGTTCAGAAGTATCTGGTTGTCTCTGAACATGGCGCAATGGAGGACGTAGTTTTGTTCAATCCGGTCTGGTGGAAAGCTCTTCCAGCTCAATATCGTACAGTTATTCAAGATGCCTTTATTGAAGTTATTCCCGAACTGCAAAAGCACAAAATCAATGCCGTTGCAGAGGCACTCAAGGTTATTACTGCAACCGGGATCAACGTTCGAACTCTCTCCAGCGAAGAACAAACGGCGTTCCGCAAGAAAATGTATGACCCGACGGTTGCTGTTTATCTCAAGCGAGCCGGTGACGCGGGCAAGGCTTTGATTGAGGTTTACGAAAAAGCCTATGCCGAGGTCGTTGGCCAGTAATCTCGACCAATTTAACGTTGTGACCACTAGAATCGGTCACAACGCCTCTAAGCAGGTTGCGAAAAACTTCAATTTTTACGATGCCATCAATATTTACAGTAGAGAAAGCACTCTTATGTCAGCATTGAAATTCCTGCGGCGTGCAGAGCGGGTCACTCTTGTTACTCTATTTGTTATGATGGTTGTCCTGTTCTTTGTAAACGTGGTGGTTAGAGAGTTCGGCGGCACATTTGCAAGTAAACTTGCCTGGATTGAAGAAGCTGTGCGGCTCATGAATATCTTTCTTGTATTTGGTGCTCTTGGCCTGGCGTTGGAGCGCGGCAAGCACGTGGGGATTGATTCCTTCCGTGAGAAAATACCGGATAATTTTTACAAACCGTTACTGAAAACTATAGATCTCGTTGGTTTTTGTTTTTCAATCTACCTTGCCTACCTCAGTTTGGGACTGGTACAATTCGTTCTTTCTACAGGGCAGAGAAGCCCGACACTCGATTTGCCGATGGGGTGGATATATTGTGCACCCGTCGCTGGTTTTGGTCTGCTTGCATTACGCTTTGTGTTGAGTTTTTTTGGTATTGTCGAGCGCTTCTCTGCTGGTACCCGTGAAATACAGGAGGCCAAATGATGTTGATCTTTATCATTTTGCTGGCTGTCATTTTGTTGTTTCTGGGTTTTGAAATGTTTCTTGTGCTTGGGATTCCAGCACTGCTCATCAAAAGTATCTTCTATAGTAATATACCGGATCTAGCAGTGATTCAGAAGATTGTGGGCGGTATTGACCATACAACACTTCTAGCCATACCCTTTTTCATGCTGGCAGCCCATCTGATGGGATCGGGACAAATCGCAAAACAATTGACGGGTCTGGTGAAAGTTTTAATCGGACACACTCCTGGTGGGATAGGCCACACGGTTGTTGGAGGATCTATGGCTTTTGGCTCTGTTTCAGGCTCTGCACCGGCAACTGTCGCTGCTATGGGAGGTATGGTTTACCCGGAAATGAGAAAGAGCGGATTTTCAGAAAAATTCAGTCTTGGTCTGATTGTGTCCAGTGCCGAAACAGCGTTGCTTATTCCTCCTTCTATTACATTTATTATTTACGGCTGGATGACAGGCACTTCTATCGCAAAACTGTTTGCCGGTGGTCTGGCTGTTGGTTTGTTTCTCGGGTTGGCATTTTCAGTTTTGGTATGGTTTGAAGCCCGCCGATATCGTATCCAGGGGAGTCCCAAAAGCAGCAATCGTGAAAAGCTGCTGGCAGTACGATCAGCAGGGTGGGCGCTTGGGATGCCAGTGATCATTCTGGGAGGTATTTATTCAGGAATTTTTACCCCAACTGAAGCCGCCGCTGTCAGTGTGGTTTATGCTGCAATTGTCGAAACGATTGTATACCGTAATTTCAGCTTCAGTGATCTAGTCAAGATCATAGAAACAAGTGCTATTGCGACGTCAATTATTTTTATACTCCTGGCACTTGG
>DAOVUU010000255.1 GCA_030632405.1 Desulfobulbaceae bacterium
CCATGGAACCGGTCCACGCCATAACATAGAAGAGAGACTTATTGCTCTCTTTCCTGAAGTAGATTGCATTGTCTATGGACATACCCATATACCGGTCTGCCATACAACAGGAAAAATACTTTTTATCAATCCCGGCAGTTTTCAGGGGACTGGTAGATACGGTGCACCCGGGACATATGGTCTTCTGTATATTGAGGCAGGGAGCCTGAAGGGTTCTGTCCACGAACTAGGCTGAAGGTATCATGGTGTAAAGTTAACGTCCAACACCGAACACCGAACACCGAACACCGAATGAAAAAACATGACAACGGAATGAACAGCAAGGCGGAAGGTTGTAAAGAAAAGTAACAGGCAGAGAAATATTTTCACTCTAATAGCTAAAAGCTAACAGCTTCCCAATGACTCAGAAAGCAAAACTTACTCCAATGCTGCAGCAGTACTTTGAAATAAAAGAGCAGCATGAAGACGCTATACTTTTTTACCGCATGGGCGATTTTTACGAGATGTTTTTTGATGACGCTATTGAAGCCTCAAAAATCCTCGGAATCACTCTCACCTCCAGGAACAAAAAGACAGACTCCGTTCAGGTTCCCATGTGCGGCATTCCCTATCATGCTTTGCAGACTTATCTGGCAAAGCTCGTTAAAAAGGGACGCAGGGTTGCCATATGTGAACAGACAGAGTCGCCGGCCCAGGCCAAGGGCATAGTTAAAAGAGATGTCATTCGCATTGTTTCACCTGGTGTCGTAACCGACAACCACCTCCTTGATGATAAAAGTAATAATTATATCTGCTCTGTTGCAGCCAGGGAGAATGGTGAAAAATCACACTGGGGGGTTGGTTTTCTGGATATCAGCACAGGAGAGTTCCTTGTCGGTGAATTTTCGACTAAAGACCAGGAATTCGAAAGTGTACTGGACCAGATTACACGACTCACTCCCACTGAAATGTTAGTGCACAGTGACAGAAATAAGTCACTTGATGCACTTTTGCAATCTGTGACAATCCAGCTTCCTGGTATCTGTATTACCAACCGGGACAGTTCAG
Organism: Desulfobulbaceae bacterium; assembly: GCA_030632405.1. Classification (GTDB taxonomy): domain Bacteria; phylum Desulfobacterota; class Desulfobulbia; order Desulfobulbales; family Desulfocapsaceae; genus Desulfomarina. Next base: position 1,048 of record DAOVUU010000255.1, read on the forward strand.
TGTTTCACCTTGCAACCGCCAGAGAGTTCCTGCTTGATCATTTTGGAACCGTCACCCTGGATGGATTCGGCTGCGGAAATTTTTCAACAGGAATTATTGCCGCGGGAGTTCTACTTGAATATGTCCAGGATACCCAGAAAACATCCAGTAAACATATTGAAAAACTTACTCCACTCGACGTTGAAACAATCCTGCAGATTGACGACTCTTCCCGGCGAAATCTTGAGCTTACCCAAACGATTATCGGTGCCAGCCGGCAGGGCTCTCTGCTCTCTGTCATAGACCAGACCTGCACTCCCATGGGAGCCCGGCTGCTGAAATCAAATCTCCTCTTTCCCCTGCAGGATACCGACAGGATTAACAACAGACTGGATGCTGTTACCTATTTTTATAAAAACAGCAACTTACGCGGCAAGCTGAGAACCCTCCTTGAGACGGTATATGATCTGGAAAGATTAAACAGCCGCATGATCCTCGGTACCGGAAACGGAAGAGATATGCTGGCCATGAAAAACTCTCTCGCCCAGCTCCCTCCGCTCTATTCTCTGCTCAGTGAATGCAATACAGTCAAGCTCATAGAACTCCATCAACAGTTTGATATCCTTGCCGATTTGCATGAATTGCTTGACAGATCGATACACCCGGAAGCACCCGTCACCCTGAGGGATGGAAATCTTATACAGGAAGGATATAACCCAGAACTTGATGAACTTATTTCCATACTGCGTGACGGTCGACAGCTGATTCTCAACCTCGAGAACCAGGAACGTCAATCCACCGGGATCGCCAAACTGAAGATCGGATTTAACAAGGTTTTTGGATACTTTATAGAGGTCAGTAAAATTCACGCGGACAAGGTCCCTGAAACATATATCAGAAAACAGACCCTGGTAAATGCGGAACGGTTTATCACTCCTGAACTGAAAGAATTTGAGGGTAAAGTTCTTGGTGCCCAGGATAGACGTGTTGAACTCGAGTACCAGCTCTTTTCCGAAATCCGGGACCGGCTGGTAACAAACAGCAGTCGCATATTACAAGTAGCCAAGATCCTTTCTCAAATCGACTATCTGTCGGCAAATGCGGAGACGGCCCAGCTGTTTAATTATCGCAGGCCGCAAATCGATACCGGAGACGAGATCAAGATCATCGAAGGCCGTCATCCCGTTATTGAGCGGTCTCTGCCCAGCGGAAAATTTGTCCCCAATGATATCACTCTCAACCAGAGCAGCGATGAAGTACTGATCATTACAGGCCCTAATATGGCGGGAAAGTCCACCGTACTCAGGCAGACTGCCCTGATAGTGCTGCTTGCCCAGATGGGTTCCTATGTGCCGGCAGAAAAAGCAAAAATCGGTGTCGTTGATCGTATTTTCACCAGGGTCGGTGCAATGGATGATCTGCGCCGCGGACAATCCACCTTTATGGTTGAGATGAGTGAGACTGCCAATATCCTGAACAATGCCACTGAAAAAAGTCTTGTAGTCCTGGATGAAATTGGCAGAGGCACTTCAACCTATGATGGTCTTTCAATCGCCTGGGCAGTCGCCGAGGAGCTGGTCAAAAAAAATAAAAAGGGTGTCAAGACCCTTTTTGCGACCCACTACCACGAATTAATAGAACTGGCAAAAACCCACAAACGGGTTAAAAATTATTCCATTACCGTACGGGAATGGCAGGACTCCATTATTTTCCTGCACAAGCTGACCAGGGGAGGCACAAACAGAAGTTACGGTATTCAGGTCGCAAGTCTTGCAGGGGTTCCTGACCATGTAGTCAAGAGGGCCGGTGAAATTTTAAAGGACATTGAAAAAGAGAACCTGGACTCATCAGTGAGCTCCGGCAGATCCTATCGTCGAAAAAAGATGAAACATCACCCTGACCAGTTATCTCTTTTTCCAGCCCCGGGAAACCCGCATCTTGACTATCTCAATAAAATTGTTCTTGATGAGATTACTCCAAGGCAGGCCCTTGATATTCTCTATAAAATGAAAAAAATGTGATATTTACACTTTGCCTTCCTGGCTTGTTTTTTGTATTATGCAGTAATCCAGCTTATTTTCTACCTTGGAAGATACATACGTAACAAAGATAGCGTTGTAGAACCACCTTTTGGCAATTTCCCGTCATTCCCGCGCAGGCGGGAATCTAGTCGTTTCAATACGTCCTGGATTCCCGCCTGCGCGGGAATGACGGAGCTGAGTACTTTATTAAGAGACTATCAGAACAGGATTCATTCACCATATGTCTTTGCGATTCACCAGCAATTTTCTTCTTTTATTCCTAACTGTTGTACTTATTGGAATGTGGTCTCCTCCGTTAACTGAAGCAGAAATGACTGAGATGACACCATCCGTCGAAAAGAGATACGACCAGGCCAAGTTTTATTTTAATCAACTCCAGACAAACAGATCAATATCCTCATCCAGGGAAAACTGGCTCAAAGGTACACGGAATTTCAGGCGTATTTACCTTTCAAACCCAAAATCCGATCTGGCACCTGCCTGTCTCTTCATGCTGGGCCGAATTTATGCTCAGATGTACGATAGATTTGCATTGGGGATAGATCTGGACGAATCCATTTCGTACTACAAAGATACTGCCAGGCTGTTCTCCCATAATCGTCTTGCCGATGATGCCTATCTGGCGCTTGGCATGATTTTCATTAACAAGAAAAAAGATCCCCAGGGCGCTTCCGTCTTTTTTACAAAAATAATCACTGACTTCCCGAACGGAGATATGCACCCGGAGGCATCAAAGATGTTGAAGGTACTGTCAAAAGATTACGCAATTCCCCTGCCCAAGGTAATGGTAACCTCAACCCAGTTCAATAATCTCAAATATGTCCTCCCCGTCAAGTACTGGTCTTCCGACAACTACACCAGGGTTGTCATTATGGCGTCTGGACCTGTCGCCTACAAAGATGTCCTGCTGGAGGCAAAGGATGGCAAACCAAGGCGTCTTTACCTTGACTTTAAGCAGAGCTATATAGAACCGCAGTACAGGGCCCCTGTACCGATTGAAGACGGCCTGCTTAAAAGAATTCGAACAGGCCAGTTCACTACAGATACCGTAAGAGTCGTACTGGACATTGAATCAATAGGAACATATAAAATTTTCAGCTTGCCAGACCCATTCAGAGTTGTAATCGACGTACGTGGAGAAGTGGAAGAAAAAGTCAGCAGGGGCAGAAAATCAATCGCAAAGACGGATGTGAGGAAGCGTGAGCCTCTGGATTCCGAAGATAAATCTGAAATTGTTATCTTAAAAGAGCAAAACAAGGTTGCTGTCAATTCCGGGAAATCAAAACCTAAAACACTCCCCGCTTCAACACCGAAATCAAAGGAGTTCTCTTTAGCTCAACAGCTGGGCCTCGGTGTAAGAAAAATTGTACTTGACCCGGGGCATGGAGGAAAGGACCCCGGAGCTATAGCTAATGGCATAAAAGAAAAAGATATTGTCCTGAATATTGCAAAAAAACTTGCGCCGATTCTAGAAAGAGATCTTGGCTGCGAAGTCATTCTTACCCGAACTGGTGACACATTCATACCACTTGAGGAACGTACAGCAATAGCGAACACCCATGGGGCCGATCTTTTTATATCCCTCCATATCAACGCCCACCCGGCACCAAAGGTACGCGGACTTGAAACCTATTATCTCAACTTCAGTACAAATGCCGAAGC
>DAOVUU010000407.1 GCA_030632405.1 Desulfobulbaceae bacterium
AAATAAATTCAAGGTGGCTGGAAAGGTTAAGATTGACAAAGAAGTTCGAGAGATGTTTCCGGTAGAACTCAATTTCTTATCGAGGTAAGAGGCTACATTATGTGTAAAGAAAATTTAAAAAAGAGGAAGAGTGTTGGGAGTACTGTTGGGAAAACAAAAAAGGACTTAAGAGAAAGTCTCCTAAGTCCTCGATATATTTGGTAGCGGGGGAAGGATTTGAACCTACGACCTTCGGGTTATGAGCCCGACGAGCTACCAGACTGCTCCACCCCGCGTTGAGACCTGCCACTATACAATCGTTGAAAATATTGTCAACGATTATTTTTGTTCATTTGCTGGTCGTCAGCTGGGCGATTTTTTCTAATATTTCGTCCGGAAGTCGTGTCAGTTTGCCCTCTTTTGTGATAGCAGCATGTACAGTGTATCCCTTTACCAGGAGTTTCATGCGTTCTGTGTCTTTTTCCTGCCTGACAACCCGATAGGCGAATCTGCATTTGAGCCCATTCACTTCTGCCACAGTCGTCTCAACGATGAGGATATCATCGTAGAATGCCGGAGCCTTGTAACGGGCCCAGCATTCGGTAACAGGGAGGAGGAAACCGAGTTTTTCTATTTCATTGTAGGAGCAGACCTGCTCTCTCATCAACTCAGTCCTGCCGATTTCAAAGTAGCGGAGATAGTTGGCGTTGTAGACAACACCCCCGGCATCAGTGTCTCCGTAGAGCACCCTTACCGTAGCTTTAAAAATGTGTTTTGGCATATTTCCTGGAAACAATGGGAGCTATAATCGTTCAAGTAACTTATTGATCATTTTATGACCCTGGGTGATTTCGTTATTTTTCCTGGCATGGTACTCTATACAGCTTTTTTCAGAAAAAAGTTGTTTGGAACCGATTGTCTGTTCCCTGGAATCATAGAGCAGGGTGGGGACCGGATCAGAAATATGTGTTCTGATAGCAAGCGGAGTAAAATGATCCATGGTGACAACAACTCTGAAATCTTCCTTTTGATCTCGAAGATGGTGTATAATCGGCTGCACAATACGCGTGTCAAAGTCCTCAATTGCCTGGATTTTGTCTTTCAGAGATCCCTTATGGCCGGCCTCATCAGGTCCTTCAAGATGGACAAAGACGAAGTCCTGGTCCGCAAGGGCCCGGGTAGCAGCTTCAGCCTTACCTTCGTAATTTGTGTCGATATAGCCAGTGGCACCGGGCACGTCGATCACAGAGAGACCTCCAACAACGCCTAATCCTTTTAACAGATCGACAGCACTGATCATACTGCCGCTGATCTGGAATCTGTCTGTCAGCAGCGGGGCGTTGACCATCTTTCCTTCTCCCCACAGCCAGATGTGGGATGCCGGGTTTTTACCTTCTTTGATTCGTTTAAGATTTACAGGGTGTTGAGCAAGGATTGAGGCGGATTTATCGAGAAATGGTTTCCAGCCCGGGGCGGTCAGGTAGTTCTGCCAATGTTCTGTGACATCTTTTTCGATGTAGTCGTGCGGAGGCACCGTGGCAACACCTGGATGTGATCCCTTGAAGATCATGAGGTGACGATAGCTTATCCCCGGTTTTAAATGGAACTGTTTGGTAGAGCATTCAGCTTCAAGCGTGTTGATAATCCGGTGTGATTCTTCACTGCTGATGTGGCCGGCGGAAAAATCCCTCATGGTTGTCCTGCCGTTGGTACTTTGATCCAGGGTTACCAGGTTGCAGCGGAAAGCAATTTCGTCCGGAGTAAGTTCAATACCCATCGCTGCGGCTTCAAGGGGGGCTCTGCCTGTATAATACAGAGCAGGGTTGTAACCCAGAAGTGACATATTGGCCACATCACTGCCCGGTGGGAAACCTTTGGGGATGGTATTGTTAAGAAAGAACTCCCCTTTACTGCAAAGTTCATCCATGTTCGGGGTGTTAGCGGCCTCAAGGGGAGTTTTTCCACCAAGGTCAGCGATGGGGAAATCCCCCATGCCGTCACCGACGAGGATAAGATATTTCATCACTCTTATTCAGGGATCAAAAGTCTGATTTTCACTGTGGGGCCGGTGCATACGTCAAGCCCGTCAATTTCTTCGATCGCTTTTTTGACATCACCTTCGGTTGCCTGGTGAGTCATGAAAACGATAAATACCGGTTCGTTTGAATCGTGTTCCTGCTGCATCATCGATTTGATGGAAATATAATATTTTCCGAAAATAGTAGTAATGAGCGATAAAACTCCAGGTTGGTCAAGGACAGTTACCCTGAAATAATATGGACAGACCAGCTGGTTCATGGGAGTGATAGTAGGTTCTTTTATCTGATCTGGAAGATATGAAAGCGCGGGTACACGGTTGACAGAGTTGCAGGCAATATTTCGGCCAATATCCACCACGTCGGCGGCTACAGCACTGCCCGTCGGCATCATTCCAGCTCCCGGACCGTACAGCAGGACATCGCCCACAATGTCGCCGTTGAACTGAATGCCGTTGAAGGCGCCGTTGATTGTTGCGAGCATATGATCCGCCGGCACCATGGTTGGATGGACACGTGCTTCCACATGATCACCATGGTTACGGCTGATAGCCAGCAGCTTGATGCGGTAGCCCAGGTTTTTGGCAAAATCGATATCGATTGGCTCAATGCTGCTGATGCCTTCAATGCTGATATCGTCCAGGTGTACATGCAGACCGAAAGCGATGGTCATCAGGATAGCAAGTTTATGCGCGGTATCAATACCTACTACATCGTAAGTCCTATCTGCTTCCGCAAACCCGATTGCCGGTGCGTCCTTTAGTACTTCCTGAAACGGAGTG
>DAOVUU010000075.1 GCA_030632405.1 Desulfobulbaceae bacterium
ATGCGGATGCCGTTTGGAAAATACACAGGGAGGTTGCTCATTGATCTTCCTGAACCGTATGTCGTCTGGTTTGCCGGGAAAGGCTTTCCTGAGGGAAAACTGGGAGAAATGTTGAGCAGTGTCTATGAGATAAAAATCAATGGGTTGGAATATCTTTTTGATCCTTATCGGTGAGAAAATTCCATCAGCCGATTTTGGTGATCACCAGGGTGATATCATCGGTTAATGGTTTTGTGTTTCTGAAGTGGGTAATCTCATCAGTAATTGCTGCAATAATACGTTTTGAACTGAGGTGGCTGTTTTCGGCCAGCACTGTTTTTACTCTTTCCCTGCCGAATCTCTCTTCGTCCTCGTTTTCAGCATCCCATACACCATCACTGCCGATCACTATAATTTGTGGACCATGATCAAGGGGGAGACTGTTTGCCTGGTATTCCCATGACGGATCAACGCCAAGAGCAAGCCCTTTTCCTTTCAGCTCTGAAAAGGAGTGATTCTCCGGAGAATAGACGATTGCAGGGTCATGACCGCATCGTACCCATTCCAGTTTGTTTGTTGCTGTATCAACGACCAGATAAAAAAGAGTGATAAAATTTCCGGATTTAAGCGTGTCCCTGCAGAGGAGGCGGTTTACATCTCTCATAATTGCAGCAGGCCCTCCTGAGTGTGAGATACGACAACGAACCAGTGCGCGGATAGTGGCCATCATTAAGGCTGCACCAATTCCGTGTCCCACAACGTCCCCCGCAGTGATATGTACCTTGTCCTGCTGACCGGGATGGGGGAGAAGATCAAAGTAGTCACCACCGGTTTCGTCGCAGTAGAGAGTGATGCCGCAGATATCAATTCCTTCTGTAGTATAGCTGCTCTGGGGCAGTAAATTCTGTTGAACCTCTCGTGCTATGTTCATTGCCTCCTGCAGCCGCAATCTTTCCTGCAGTCGTTTGCTCATGGTGTTAAAATTACGTGTCAGTTCTCCGACTTCATCCCGGCTCGTAATTTGCAGCTCTGTTCCAAAAGTGTTGGCTGCCAGGTCATTGGCTCCTTTAGAGAGTCTCCTTATAGCTCTGGTTGTTTTATTTGTGGTTATGCGTATCAAAAGAAGAGCCAGTGTAATACCGACTGCACTTATGAAAAGGTAGGAGTATCTGAATTTCATGATCGGCTGCAGGACCTTTTCACCCTGGGCGATAATTACCATGGTCCAGGGAGCTTCATCGAGATGATAATAGCCACTGATCTCATCAGGGGGCATCCCGGGGCCAAAAATAGTTCCTGACCTGTTTTCACGTAAAGATGCCAGAGTTTTCTGCTCCAGAGAGTTGTTTTGCCCAAACAGGTTGTCTTTTCTTTTCTCCCTCATGTCTTTGAAGAGTTCGGTCTGGGTGAGTATATTACCCTGGGAATCCACCAGAAAAGCCTTATTGCTTTTCCACCAGGGGGTTTTGACTATCTGGCCGATAAGGTCGTAAAATGAAATAATCACCTCGATATGACCGAGTTTCTCGTTGTTGTCATTCCAGAATTCGGTTACAAGTGAGACCGTTTCATTTTTGAACTCACTGTTATATATGGGGGTGGACACATCCAACCCTTTCATTCGGGAAAAATTCATATGGGGCATACTCATGCCTCTGCCCGTAAAAGCATCATTTATTCTGTTGCCCTTCCATTCCAGGTTAACCTGGACTACTCCCTCCATTTCACGTAACTGAGCTACTATGAACTGAGCGATGTGGCGATCAACTTCAATCCCCTCTTCTTCCCGAAAGAGTTTTAATGCTTTTTTTGGCAAAAGCAGCCGCATGTCTATATGATGGGCGGCCTGCTGCAGCTTGGCAATTGCGGTCTCCTGCCACTGATCAAGAAGAGCCTGGCGAATCAGCAGCATACTCATAAATCCCATGGTTAAAAGGATGACCAGTGTCGGTAGCAGGATAAAAAGTGTGGTTCTCTGTTGCAGTGAGGTGGGGGAGAGTTTTGAAAGGTTATTGAGATTCATTTCTGGATAACTGGAGGGCAGAATTATGTGTCGAGTAATGGGGTACAGTATACATGAATTGATCGAGAAAAAACTAACTACAGACAAAATCTAAAAATTATCGTAAAAGCAGTGACGGATTTTTATTCAAATGAATGTTAAGGAGACAGGGATGACAGATTTTAAACCACAAAGCAAAGATGAGAGGTTCCAGACCGGCAATGTGGTTCTCCTTTCCATTTGTCATTTTATACATGATATATACTCAAGTTTTCTTGCGCCGTTACTGCCATATATCATAGATAAATTTGGTTTATCTCTTACCCAGGCAGGTTTGCTGAATACCGTCATGCAGCTCCCTGCATTGATGAATCCATACTTCGGTAAGCTCGCTGATCGTATGAGCTTTAGATATTTTATCATTTTCGCGCCGATGTTCACAGCAGTTCCAATGTCACTTCTCGGGCTTGCACCAAATTATGGCGTGTTACTGCTACTGTTGTTTCTTACCGGTGTCAGTGTCTCGTTATTTCATGTCCCGGCGCCGGTGATGGTGTACCATGTTTCCGGGGTGAAGACCGGCAGGGGAATGAGCTTTTATATGACCGGAGGTGAACTTGCCAGAACAGTCGGTCCGGTGGCCATAATTGCGGCAGTATCAGTCCTGGGATTTGATGGATATTTCCCGGTAATGATCGTTGGTATTCTCGCTTCTGCGGTAATGTTTGTTAAACTCAAGGATATGCCCACAGTTCCCAGAAGGCATGAAACACCTTCTATTCGGACTACCTGCAGGGAAATGAAACCGTTGCTGCTACCCCTTTCAGGTATTGTCATTGTCCGTGGTTTCATGCATGGCTGTCTTGCGACTTTTTTACCTCTTTTTGTATTGGGGCAGACAAATGATGTCTGGCTTGCAGGTATTTCGTTGTCACTGTATGAGGCTGCCGGTGTCGCCGGAATTCTGACTATAGGGCCACTCAGTGATCGCTTTGGCAGGGAAACGATGCTTCTTTTTTCACTGGCATTGGCACCGGTTTCACTGCTGTTTTTTGTGTTCAGTTCCGGTTGGATCCGGTTTCCCCTTCTGGTTGTCACCGGATTTTTCTTACTGTCGACCACACCGGTAATGCTGGCCATGATCCAGGAATATTCAAAAGAAGGCTCTTCATCGGCAAACGGCGTATTTATGATGATAAGTTTTCTTGCACGCTCTGCCATTGTGGTTCTCATCGGCTTTGTCGCTGATCAGCTGGGACTTGAGCAGACTTATCTTTTCTGCGCTGTTATCGGCTTTCTTGGTATTCCCTTTGTTTTTAAACTGCCGGGAAGAAGGGTAAGAGAATAGTAATGATATGTTGCTGGGCAACCACTATTCCGGAATAGGGGCAATTCCGGGTGGTGTAATGAGTACTTTTGCAGTATCCCCCACAGCAAATTCTTGATTCCCCGTAGCGGAAACCAAAAAAAGTTCCTGACCATTCCATTTTACAGAATACTCAATAGCGGCACCAATATAAGCCCTTGAGACGATAGTACATGGCAACCCTGCCGCATCGTCATCTGCTGGTATCAGTGATAAGGCTTCAGGGCGGATGGCGATTTCAATGGTTTTGCTGATTAGATCGGTAGACATTGGTTTATCTGTAGCAATTTCAACATTGTGAATACGTAGAAGTGATTTTTCTCCTCCTGCAATGACTTCACCTTGAACAATATTGGCATCGCCCATGAAAGTTGCAACAAATTTGGTGTGGGGTTGCAGGTAGAGTTCTTTGGGAGTACCCTGTTGGGCTATTTCTCCATCTTTCATCACGACAACATCATCGGATACCGCCAATGCTTCATCCTGATCGTGGGTGACATACACTGAAGTGACAGCCAGCTCTTGCTGTAAACGGCGGATATCCTCACGCATCTGGCGGCGCAGCTTACTATCCAGATTACTCAGAGGTTCGTCAAATAACATTACTTTGGGTTCAAGAATTAATGCTCGGGCCACTGCGACACGTTGCTGCTGTCCGCCTGACATCTGATCGATATAGCGTGGTTGGAATCCATCAAGTCCAACTGAGTCAAGAGCCTCTTTTACGCTTTGCTCTCGTTTTTCTTTACCAACACCCTGCATTTTAAGACCGTAGCCAACGTTTTGTCCTACTGTCATGTGGGGGAAGAGTGCGTACGATTGAAATACCATGGCAACATCGCGCTGGCTGGCGGATAGAACTGAAACATCTTCATCACCTAAAAAAACCTGACCAGATGTCGGGAGTTCAAGGCCGGCAATAAGTCGCAGAATCGTTGTTTTTCCACAGCCTGAGGGGCCGAGCAGGGTGGTAAGGCTTCCTGCCTGTATATCAAGATCTATTCCATGCAAGACAGTATTGTCGCCAAAGCTTTTCACAACATTGAGAAGCTGCACTCTGCTTGATTCATGTTTTTTCATATTTCTTTCCTAACTTTATCAGGGCTTTTTTTATGCTCTTTCTACCCTTGATCTTCCTATAAACTTCTCAACCAGAAAAATAACAATCAACATTGTCACAATCAGAACGGAGCCGTAAGAAACAGCCTGACCATAATCTCCATCTTCCACTCGGCCCATTATATAGGTTGTAGCCACTTGCGTGTCAGCTGTAACTAAAAATATTATAGCACTCACCGTTGTCATAGATTTTACAAAACTAAACACAATTGCAGAAATCATCGCAGGTCGCAGCAGTGGCAGTACGATAGTGAAGATTGTACGGATAGAACTGGCTCGTTGGGTAAGTGAGGCTTCTTCCAGTGATTTGTCAATTTGTGATAGTGCCGATATTCCTGAACGAATTCCGACGGGCATATTTTTAAAAATAAAGGAGATGACAATTATAATGGCAGTGCCATTGATGAGTATTGGAGCAGTATTAAATGCCAGGACATAGCTGATACCAATTACCGTACCGGGAATGGCAAAACTGATCATAGCACTGAAATCAACAACACCTCTGCCAATAAAGCGCTTGCGGGTAGTGACATAGGCAATCATCAAGCCCATGAGTGCGGTGAGAGGTGCACCAACTGCGGCAAACTTGAGGGTTGTTATGTAAGAGGGCCACGCGCCATAACCTATTCCCCTGGCCCATAACTCCTCATAATGGGCCAGTGTGGGTGTATAATCAGCCCCCCAGTTAACTACAAATCCCCCAAGTAAAATACTGCCGTACAAAACAGCGGTAAAAAGCATCCAGGTGAGAGAGACAGAGGTTGATATTCCGCGTACCCATGCAGGCAGCGGCTGGAAATAACCGCCGGACCCTTTGCCGGTTACTGTGACATACGATTTTTTTCCTATCCATTGCCGTTGAATAACAAAGGCTAATAATGAGAATGACAGGAGCAGGATACCAAGTGTTGACGCTCTTGCATAATCAAGCTGGGCACCTACAATACTAAAATAGATTTCAGTGGCAAGTACATCGTAATCACCACCTAATACCATGGGGTTACCAAAATCAGCCAGCGATGATATGACCGCAAGCAAAAAGGCATTGGCAATGCCGGGACGAAGCAGGGGAAGCGTAACGTAAGAAAACGTCTGTGAGTTGGATGCCCGCATGGTAACGGATGCTTCTTCGACTGCAGGATTGATGGTGGAAACCATCCCTACCAGCAACATAAAACAGATAGGTGTAAAGGATAATGTCTGGGCTAAAAAAACACCCCAGAATCCATAAATATAAGCCGAACGGTGAAACCAGCCTTCATTGCCTGCGCCAATGAATAAACCATCGGTGCCAAACAGGGCAAGCAGACCATCATTAATGGTCCCATTACGCCCAAAAATGAGAATTAAAGAGAGACCGATTACGAACGGAGGTGTAACAATGGGAAGCATGGAAAAGATTCGTGCCAGCCCTTTAAAGCGCTTGGTAATTCGTACTGTAAATAAGGAAAAGCACAATCCGAGAAATGTGGATGACATGCCTACTGCCACAGCCAGCATCAAGGAGTTTTGTAATGTGCGGGCAACTCCAAAAGAGGTTAAATTTTTATAGAAAGCCATTGGTGTGAATGTGCCATCTTCTAAAAAAACAACTTTAGAAAAAATGGTGGAAATGGGGAAGAGTACAAACACAGCAATAGATGCCATGATTGTAACAATGGCGGTTGTCATAAATGGGTCGCCCTGAATGAAACCCATGCGCGCCAGGGCGAGTGAGAAAATGAGTAAAAAGAAGGTGAGTTGTATTGCCGCACTGTAACCTAATGATTCATTGAGCAGGCCTGCCCCAAACAAAATGACAATAAAGGTTACGAGTGAAACTGCAGCATCAATCAAGTTCGCTTTTAGATGTAATTTCCAGGGGCGCAGTAGAAAAAGAAGAGATACAGCGAGTGAAATAAATGATGTATTAACACTTTTCCAAGCATAAGCGTTGAGAATTTCTGAACCGGTAGATTCAAAAAGGCCGTATTCCAAACCTTTCCATGGAATAATGATCCATGCAAGAAGTCCAAGTAAAACCCATTTAGTGCGAAAGTCTAGGGAGGACAGTGAACTGGAGGCAGATGTTTTATTCATAGATTACAAGAGCCGGGAGGACCACAAAAAAGTCTTTTAGCGGCTCTCCATCTTCACCTTTTAAGTGAGAGGTTATAGACCGGAGAGCCGCTATAGATGGTGATGGAACTATCTGCTTTAACGTTCCAAGGGCTTAACTTGTTCGACCCAGCGACTGATAAGTGCTTTGCGTGTTGCTTCACCGCCATACTTAACAAAATCATAATCAATCAAATTAACATCTTCAGGTCGTATAGCTTCTGCAGGAATTGCCGCTTCAGTATTGGTAGGAACTTGGAAGGACTGAACAGTTGCAGCAACTTCCATGCCTTCTTTCGATAAAGCCCAATCGACAAATTTCTTTGCGTTATCCATATTACGAGCATTTTTCATAATACTCAGGCCACCAATTTCATAACCGGTTCCTTCGCAGGGAGCAACAAGCTCAAGGGGAAATCCTTTGCCTTTTTCTTTACCATGATCATGCAGGAAACCAATGCCGACCATGGTTTCACCACGTGCAGCGTTTTTGCCGGGGGCTGAGCCGGATTTTGTATACTGACCAATATTCTGGTGGAGTTTGGTCAAATATTCAAACGCTTTATCTTCACCGTATAGTTGTGTAAAAGTTGCCAGAGCGGTGTAGGCGGTACCGGAACTCTGTGGACTTGCTACCTGTATCTTGCCTTTAAACTCGGGTTTAACCAGGTCTGCCCAGCACTTTGGCATCTCCATTTTGGCATCTTTTAATAAATCGGTATTTACGCTGAAGCCAAGAATACCGATATAGATGCCCGTAGAATGATTTTGTTTACTGGCAGCAGGATTACGGTAAGGCTCTCCTATTTTATCGAGATTAGGTGATTTATACGATTCCAGCAGTCCATTTACACCGGCTTGACTGTGTGGATCTAAAGTGCCGCCATACCAGACGTCACCCCGTGGGTTTTCTTTTTCTGCCAGTATCTTTGCGTATGTACTTCCCGATCCATTGCGGGTCATGGACACTTTAACATCGTATTTTTTGCCAAAAGTTTCAGATGCTTTTTGACACCAGTCACCTTGTGCACTGCAATAAATTGTTAATTTGCCTTCTGCCTGTACACCTTGTGTGGTACCAGCTATCATGAGGGCAGCCAATGGCAGGGTTAAAAGTAATTTTTTCATGTTAAGCTCCTTCCTTAATTAAATTAGTCTACGTATTGCCTGTTAAACTTTTTTACTTAGCCATCTAAGACTTCGAATGACTTTTTTACGAGATCACCATTATTTATATACAAAGAATTTCGAAAAGTCAGATTTTTTTTAAAAAATCTGACTTTTACATTTTATCCGAAGATTTTGTCATTCTACTTCCCAGGTTGGCAAAATATCAGCAAAAGATATTCTATGGGAGAGATGGAGAGATTTTAAGTCATCCTGGCCTATGTTTAATCCAGGTCAGGGTCGATATTGCAACAGTCCGGATATTTTTTCATCATCCATCTCAGTCAGGTCTGTGAGCGTAAGATCAGCTCTGGAGAAGTCGTGATTCAGGGTGAACTCGTTGGGAATGGCGACACCGTACATACCGGCATTTTTGGCACTGTTCAGACCATGTTCTGAATCTTCGAATGCGATACATTCCTGCGGGGAAAATCCCAATGTCTGTTGCACCTGCAGGTATATTTCCGGGTCAGGTTTCCTCCGTTCGACCATATCACCGCCGATAACCGGGTCAAAATAACTGTCCAGCTGCTGGCTTTTAAGGACAAGCATTATCTCTTCTTTATGTGAAGAGGAGGCTACTGCCAGGCGAAAGGTGGAGTGATAGCGGTCCACTATTTCCCGGACACCCTGCAGAAGTTGTATCTCCGGGATAAGATCCTTATAGATGATCTGTTTTTCCCTTACAAGTTCAGCCAGGTCTTTGCCGATATTGTCAGTTTCAATAAAATCCCCGGCAATTTTTTCATTACTGGTACCGACATAGGTTATATAGGTTCCAAAAGGAAGCTGGTTCACTCCGTTATTTTTTAAAGCTTTTTTCCAGGCTCTGTAGTGCAGGATTTCTGTATTGGCCAAAGTTCCGTCCAGGTCAAAAATAAGGGCTTTAATCATAATTTCAGGTTGTTGAATTATGCAGGAGTTCCTGCGCTTTTTGGGCGACTTCACTCGTAAGGGTAATCACTTTTAATGCCATGTCAGGGGGTAA
>DAOVUU010000164.1 GCA_030632405.1 Desulfobulbaceae bacterium
ACAGGCACAACACCCTCAATTACCGGTTCCTGCACCTCCGATTTTTTTTCATCTTTTTCTACATTTTCTGAGAGTTGTCCCATCTCAATTTCACCAGTATCCAACTGAGCTACCTCTATAGCCGGGACCGGTGGCTCCTCTTTAGAAACCTTGTCATCAGGAATTTCCTCCGGTATCGCCTCATCAAGCTCAGTCTCCTTCTGCACATTTACAACAGTATCGCTATCCTTTGCCAAAGCTACAGCCACAGGTTCAGAACTCACCTGTGGAACGGAAACAATCTCTGCGTTCTGCACAGCAGCTGTGCTATCAGTTTCCGCTACAACCGGGATCTCTTTTTTTGGGGAGAAGAAATAAAACCCCAGACCAACACACACCAGAAAAGCCATTGCAGAAAAGATCCAGGCTCCTCTTTTTCTCTTTCCAGCAATTAAACCAGCATCCACTGCCTGGCGACCAATTTCCCTAGGAACGAAATTCTCCGCAACCTGTTCATCCTGTTTTTCTTCCACCGGCGGTGGTTTTAAATCACTCGGATCAAGACGTATGGGTAATTCCAGTTTCTGAACACTTTCTAATATCAATTTATGATCTATCTTTGTTTTCCCCTCCAGAGAACCAGCCTGAAGAGCCTTCTCACAAATCATATTTATAAATCGTGGTACTCCCTGAGAATACTGATGAATCGCCTGAAATGCCCTGGCGGAAAAAATTTCCTCTACATTCCCGGAGATTTTCAACCTGTGGTTAATGTAGTCCACAGTTTCATCTCTTCCAAGAGGCACGAGCCTTGCCTTAAGCCCCAGGCGCTGCCGGACAGCTCTATTCTTCGGTTGAGCCAGCATCTCAGTAAATTCCGGCTGACCAATAAAAAATATATCTATGAGTTTTGCATCAGCCTTCTCAATGTTTGAGAGTAGATGCAACTCTTCAAGTATATCTTGACTCAGTAGGTGACAATCATCTATGAACAACACCACTTTTTTGTTTTCGTCATGGGCCTTATGCAGAAAATGACTGAATTGAATGAGAAACTGCACTTTAGAAATGAATTGTTTGTCTATTCCAAATCCCATTCCTATTTTGTTGTAAAAATCAATTCTTTCAAAATCCGGCTCTGAAATTACTGCCCAGACGACCTCACTCTTCAGTCCTCTTGCCAAATCATTAATCAGGACAGTTTTTCCAGTTCCGGCTGCACCGGTTAAAAGGACAAAACCCAAATTATCAAGTATGCCGTATTGTAAAACGGAAAGTGCTTCCTTGTGCTTTCCGCCAAGCCATAAAAATGATGGGTCTGGCTGAGGTTCGAACGGTTTAGTCTCTAATTTATACAGTGACGTATACATATCTACTCATTCGTGTTTTATTTCTGAACTTCTGTCATAAAAAACAAGAAAAATATTTCCCGTATTATTCTGATATTATAGCAATATTTTCAGTTATCAGTTATCAGTTTTCAGTGTGCAGTTGCCAGTAACTGATAACTGCACACTGAAAACTGATAACTTACAGTTGCGGGCATGGCATTAGTTTTTACTTATTGCCTGGAAGACTAGAGCCACATATTCATGCTCCAATCCTCTTTACACACGTACTATCTCCGAATATAGTATCGAATACAAAACATAAAATCAAATTAATGGACAATATGCTCACATATTTTTTCCACTTTCCCCTCACTATCCTTAAAAATTCTCTACCTGTTACCGGCCTGCTTTTTACTTTTTTTATCAATATGGCAGTTCATGCTTCACCCAGTCCGGAGATAACGATCAAAGAACATCTGGAAAAGGCAACCAATCATATTAAAGCCCATCGACATTTTCGTGCTAGTGATGCACTGAAAGAAGCAGCCAGACTTGGTGGTGCCGAACACCCTTCTCTCCACATGAGACTGGCTATTCTTTACTACGGCCTTGGTTTAATTCCCGATGCAATCGCCGAAGGAGAGAAAGCCGTCAACCTGGTACCGACATCTAAATGGTATAGATATGACCTGGCAAAATTTTACCTTGTCGACAAACAGTTTGACGAGGCAGAGAACGGGTTTATCGCCCTTCTCAAACTCGATCCAGGATTTACCCTCGGCTACTATTACCTCGCAGAAGTCTACTTCCAAAAGAAACAATACGACATGGCCTGGCTGAGTCTTGCGAGAGCATCCCTTCTTGGACACCAGGGCACACGCCTGCTAAACAAATTGTCCCCACTCAGCTCAAAGCCTACCGAAGACTTCCGGGATATACCAGACAACAAGAAACTGTTCAGATTTATAAACCTCTCGACTAACCGGGAAGCTGAAGCCATCCTCGATGATATTAAAGGTGGGAAAATTTTCCACACTCTTGAGCTTGAGGAGAGAAGGAAGTCGGACAGCGGTGCGGATTTTGGTGTTATTATGTTCTCAGAGTTTAGGAGTTCGGTGGCAACTGCTCTAAGAGACAGCACACCATATGCCACACCGAAAGTGATTCAAACAGGCCCGGACTTTCGGGTAATCCAGGAAATAGCCCCCTTCAACCCACAGATATGGAAAGATCTAATCTACACCTCCCCCGCCGGGCTTGATCAGGTGGAAAAACAGGAAGACAAACTTCCCTTAAGGCTTGCATGCTTTTACGCCCTGAAAAACTGGAAGGAGGCCTGGCAAAATGCTGATCTGGATACGTATTTATCCGCCTACAGCAAGGATTTTATTCCTCCACGAAATATAAGTTTTACAGAATGGAAAGAGGAAAGAATAAAAAACCTGACTCAGCCCGAGTATATCCGCATTGAGCTGGTTAATCCTGTGATTGAAATGTTAGATCAATTCCAGGTCACAATCACCTTCAAACAGATTTACCAGACAGAGACCTACCGGGATGTGGTATTGAAGACACTTACAATGAAAAAAGAGACGGATAAATGGAGAATAATTAACGAGCAGGTTACAAAAACCCTTATAAATAATTGAATCGAAGAAAACTAGGAGCTTTTTACGACACCATCAAAGTTTAATATGCCATGGTTCATACCGCACGCCAAGCATGTTGTCACGCTTATAACGGTATTCGACTAATCCCCTCCTGGCGAGTCGCTTAAATACAGGTGTGGTGGTGAATTCTTCAGAAAAATTGCCCCCGCCAAACCCCTTCTGACCAACATCAAAATCCCCCGTCGCATGATATGAATAACCGGGTGGTGCCAGCGACCGTGACGCAAGGGACAGGTTGCCACCATGACGACATGCCTTGTTCAAAAAAAGATAAAACTGTTTCGTTATCCCTCTTATACCAGACGTCAAGACAAGATCTTCGCCCAGATCCTGTTTAACTTTTTCAAATTTTTCCAGAGACTCTCCCTTAAAGAGATGCTGCCCCATATAAGGGACCTTATATACATCTTTCTTTCTGGTATTCTGACTCAATGTAGCAATAAGCTTTTCCCCTTTAAAGCCATAATCTCCGGCATCCCGGTAATAGATCATCTCCAGAAAATCCAGTTCGGGCCGAGTAAACCTGCCAATTTTAGAATATTGTCTGCCTACAAGAAGTGCATCCCTGAATCCGAGAACAGAGAAGTTTCCATGTCCGATAGTTATCTGGATTTTTTTCAATCTTTCCACAACTGACCACAGCAGCTGAATTTGTTCCTGTTCCAGTATGATATCATTCTTATGAGGAGTATCGGGGAAGCGGATCTTGGTGAGATAATCTTTAATATCCTGATCTTCACTGACTAGGATGGCGTTATCGGGGAGCTCAAGAGGATGAACTTTTAACTGCGGGGGGCTCTTTTCTGTTTTTTCAAAACAAACATCCGAAACTACAGCTAAAGTCTCAATCGGGTCCAAAACTGCAGCAAGAGCTGCAAATTTCAAGAAAGTTCTTCTCTTCAAACCATCTGCTCCCTTTCAGCAACTTGAAATATAATGAGTCTTATCATGGCCAAAAAAACCATACCTTCCTGACAATAAAAGAAATTACCTCTATAGAGATAACTTGTCAATGGATTAATCAGAGACATTTTGAAGGGAAACAACCAAAATCACTTGAGTTTAGCCGTGATGCCTGTTATTGGTACGTGGTTGGAGTTTTTTTATAAGCAAACCTGGCAGACGAACCCCGATAAACTGGCCTTTTTCAAGGTACGAAACAACTCATTGCCTGAACTCCTATGAATAATGAACTTACCGTCATAGTGCCTGTATTCAACGAAGAAGAGAGCCTGGCTTCATTTTTCAAAGAAATGGATGCATTTATCAATGGCGCCCCTATTTCCAGTCAGGTACTTCTTGTTAATGATGGATCGACCGACGGCAGTGAAACCATTCTCAAAAAAAAGTGCAGTGACTCGATTTATTACAGATACGTGACACTTGACCGTAATTATGGATTAAGCACGGCTATAAAGGCAGGCATTGATGAATGTAAAACTTCTTTAATCGGTTATATTGATGCAGACCTGCAGACAAAACCGGAGGACTTTCTCCTCTACCTGGAATATTTTCCCCAATATGACATGGTCAATGGCATCAGGCTAAAACGAAAGGACACTGTTATTAAGAGACTTTCTTCGAAATTTGCCAATGCATACAGGCGATTAATGATTAATGACGGCATCCAGGATAGTTGCTGTCCCCTGAAGATACTCAAAACATCCTACGCCAGAGAGATGCCATTCTTCACTGGTATGCATCGCTTTATCCCGGCCCTGATAAAATTACAAAACGGTACGGTCAAGCAGATTCCTATTTCGCACTATTCACGCTATGCGGGAACCAGCAAATACCATCTCTGGAACCGTCTTGTCGGTCCTTTTTTCGATACACTCGCCTTTCGCTGGATGCAGAGCAGATATATAAACTACAAGATAGCTGACAAAAATAAATGAGTCAGTACATAATCTTCGGTATAGGTTTCCTCTCCCAGATTCTTTTTTCAGCAAGATTGCTTGTCCAGTGGATAAGCTCAGAAAAAGCAGGCCGGGTACTCTCCCCTCTCCTTTTTTGGCAGTTCAGTATCCTCGCTTCATTCCTGATGATGGTATATGGCATTTTACGTAACGACCTCGCTATAATCTTCGGTCAATCAATTACCTACGGAGTATATATACGAAACCTCCATTACCAGAACTTCTGGAACAAAATTCCACGACCGGTACGTATCTCTGCTATTCTTTTTCCCTTATTGGCAATCATCTGGTTAATATCCGGCGACAAATATAATTTCCGGACAATCATAACCAATGAGGATATTCCCTTTCTCCTTATGATCTGGGGTGTAATCAGCCAGTTTATCTTCACTTTCCGTTTTATCTTTCAATGGATATATATGGAAAAGAAAAAAGAATCTTTACTGCCCATAGGTTTCTGGTTAATAAGTTTTATTGGCTCCATGATGGTTCTTTCCTATGCAGTAATAAGACGGGATCCGGTGCTCTTTGTCGGCCAGATTTTCGGATTTGTTGTATACAGCAGAAATATTCTCCTCTGGGTAAAAAACAGAAAATCACCAGAAAAAGCAGCTGGAACCCCGGAATGATGTCCTCAAAAATCAACAACAGAGCCCACAGCCTCAAATTCATTTTCCTCCTGTTCGTTTATTTTTCTCTCCATATACTGCTGCGGGTTCTCGTGTCCGACTCACTTGATTATGACGAAGCTGAACAGGCACTTCTGGGTCAATGGTTACTACCGGGATACACAGAGCAGCCACCACTCTATACCTGGGTGCAGTATTTTCTCTTTAAGCTGTTCGGCAAAAACGTCTTCGCCGTCAGCCTTCTGAAAAATGTACTGCTTTTTCTCAGTTATCTCTTTGTCTACCTCAGCGCTGAAAGACTGTTAAAAGATACCAGAGCGGCTATCCTGGCCACCTCTTCGCTACTTCTCATACCGCAGATTGCCTGGGAGTCCCAGCGTGATATGACACATACCACTCTTGTTGTGTTCGCAGCCGCTTCGGTTCTATGGCTTGTGTTGAAACTGGTAGAGAATCGAACTCTCCTTAATTACTGTCTGATGGGTATCTTTTGTGGCATTGGTGTCCTTGCAAAAGTCAACTTTGCTCTTTTTCTCACCATCCTCTTTCTAACCCTGCTCACCCTCCCTGAAGGAAGAAAACTGTTGTTTTCCAGGCTCATTCTCGTAAGCTTTGCGCTGACACTTGCTATAAGTGCATACTATTTCATCTGGATGTTTAACAATCAAGACATTGTTTTTTCAGCAAC
>DAOVUU010000020.1 GCA_030632405.1 Desulfobulbaceae bacterium
AAGGCAAGAAGGGAAGCAGAAAAACGTACCAATGAGAAGAAAATATTTCTTGCTAACATCACGGATGAGGCAGATCGACTTCTTGAGTTGCACGATATGTGTGTTAAAAATGGGGCCAATGCGCTTATGGTCAACGCAATGACTGTAGGACTGAGCTCTATCCGTATGCTTTCCCGGCATACAGAGGTTCCTCTGGTTTCCCACTTTGATATGATTGCCCCCTTCACCAGGGTTCCATATTACGGAATTCATTCAAATGTAATTATCAAATTACAGCGAATGGTGGGTTTTGATTCAATAATATTTCCCGGTTTAGGGACAAGAATGAGAACCTCCGACGAAGAGGTTTTGGCAAACGTGGAAGAATGCTTGAAACCTTTAGGGAAGTTAAAACCCTGTCTGCCTGTCCCTGCCGGGAGTCAGTGGGCTGGAACAACCCTGGATATTCATAAAAAACTGAAAACTATTGATTTCGGTATAGTTCCGGGGCGGGGTGTTTTTGAACATCCCATGGGGCCCAAAGGCGGTGCCGCAAGTCTCAGGCAGGCCTGGGATGCCTTCCAGAAAGGTGCGACGCTTGAGGAGCACGGTGAAACCCATATTGAGTTGAAAAAAGCCATAGAGACCTTTGGATAAGTTTAATCCATTTCATATAAATTTTGAGGAAGAGGAAATATAATGAATATTGCTATTGGCGGTGATCCTAATGCCGCCGGCCTGAAAATGGTGGTTATCGATCACCTGGAACAATTGGGACACACCTGTCTGGATTACGGCAGTGATGATGTTATCTACGCTAATGTGGCTATCGCGGTTGCCGAAGCGGTAGCTGCCCGGAAGCACGACCGCGGGATATTAATATGCGGCACCGGAATTGGCATGTGCATTGCGGCAAATAAGGTGCCGGGTGCGTATGCAGCCCTCTGCCAGGACCCGTACTCCACAGAGCGGTCCATTAAAAGCAACAATGCCAACATTATGACTCTCGGTGCCTTTGTGGTGGGGCATGAGTTGGCCAAGAGCCTGGTAACCACCTGGATGGATGCCGAATATATTCCCGGAGGAAGTTCGGAACCTAAGGTTCAGCGTATTATTGAATACAGTCTGTCACATGCCAAATAAAAATTGCAGCGAGAGAATCTCTCTTTGCAACTGCATTCTCCAACCATCACATAGATGAATCATTCAAAGAATTCTCTTAAAGATTCCCAGGCGGTGGTGGCCCCGTATCAACGGCCGTATCGGTGGCTGATTCTGGCACTTCTCTGGCTGCTCTATTTTTCTTTCGGGGTGGTTACCAGGTCTCCTTCGCCCCTGGTGACACCGATTATTCGTGACCTTGAAATGTCTTTTGGTCAGATGGGATTTGTCCTGGGATCCTGGCAGATGACCTATATCGTCTCTGCAATCGCCGCAGGGGTGATCATGGATCGCTGGGGAATACGGCGTGCTATATTTTTTGGTGCTCTGGTCATTGCTCTATCGGCTGTTCTGCGGTCAATGTCTACCGGTTTTTATTCCTTTTTATTTTTTGTTGCCCTGTTTGGTGTCGGAGGCCCGATGATTTCCATCGGTTGCCCGAAAGCTATCTCTACATGGTTTAAAGGAAAAGAGCGGGTAACGGCAGTTGGGCTCTATACCACCGGACCCTGGATTGGAGGCATGGTTTCGCTGGCTGCAACTAACAGCGTTGTCATGCCGCTGACCGATTACAGCTGGCGAATGACCTTTGTCTGGTATGGGGTGATGACCTTTGTCTTTGCCCTGCTCTGGTGGGGATTGACCAGAGAAACCGAAGCCGACGCCAATACCGGAAGCTTCAATGTAGTGACCATGCTTTCGGATCTGTTTAAACTTCGTAATGTACGGCTTATTCTGTTGTCCGGGCTCCTCTCTTTTGCCATTATGCATGGCTATTTCTCCTGGCTTCCCAAAATTCTGGAAAATGGTGGTATGTCTCCCGCAAGAGCAGGTGTAGCCTCCGCACTTCCATTTCTGACCAGCATTCCCGCTGTGTTGATTTTCCCTAGATTGGTAACGCCTCGGAATCGAGGCTGGCTCATCGGTTTGATGGCCTTTTTGGCAGGATTTTCCATATTTTGGGTGATGATCCTGAAATGGCCGGTGATTCCAGGGTTACTGCTTTTTGGCATGTCCGGTCCCTGTCTTATGCCGCTTTTGGTCCTGGGCTTAATGGAGGCACCGGAGGTCCCCTCAAAATACCTGGGATCGGCTACCGGCGTGTTTTTTTGTGTGGCCGAGGTTGGCGGCTTCCTGGGGCCATTTGTAGTAGGCTATTTAGTCGATATCTTCGGAACTTTTGCCTCTGGAGGATTGTTTCTTTCCGGCCTTGGGGTTGCGATTGTCTGGCTCATGTATCTGTTTCAAAATCAATCAAACTAAGGCGGGCTTTGCCCGCAACCGAAAACTGATAACTCAAACCATTGCCATATATATATAGGTGATACGGTAAACGATTTCCTTGTTTTTCTGCCAGAAATGAGACTGGAATAATATAGGTTTGACTTTTTGATTGAATGTTGTTAACCATGGCAAAAATAAAGGTTAACAACATGAGCCAAAAAGAAAAAATCTACAACATTCTTAAAGAAGCGGAAGATATTCTTTCCGGTGAGAAAATCAGCATTATGCTGGGAATAAGCAGGGTCTCAGTCTGGAAGCATGTCAAGGGAATGGTCCATTCCGGCATTCCTGTCGTTACATCCCCGCAAGGTTATCGTTTGACTCCGGATCCTGACAGTCTGAATCCCTGGGAGTTTGGAGAATGGCAGGATCGTATGCATTATTTCCAGGAAATATCCTCCACAATGGATGAAGCAACAGAGCTGGCACGACAAGACTGCCCCGATTTCACCGTGGTTGTGGCTGAAAGGCAGACCCAGGGGCGAGGTCGAATGAAAAGAGTCTGGTTTTCAGGTGATGGCGGGCTTTATTTTACTGTGGTTGTTCGCCCGGACATTCCTGTCATGCTGGCCAGTCTTGTCAATCTGGCAGCGGCAGTTGAAATGGCTGCTCTTTTACGATCATCCTATGGTATTTATGCCAGTTTGAAATGGCCGAATGACATTTTGATAGATAGGGCCAAAATTTGCGGTATTCTGTCTCAGATGGAAACTGAAGGTGACCGGATAAGTCATTTAAGAATCGGAGTTGGCCTTAACGTAAATAACAGCCCCGAGCTTGACGAACCGGGAGCTGTTTCTCTGAAAACTCTTTCGGGTCACCCCGTGTCCAGAAGGGAAATTCTTGTTGCTTTTTTGAACAGGTTTGAAGAACGGCTGACCGGTTTTGATCCTGAAACCCTGATTGCCGACTGGAGATCAAATAACACTACCATCGGTCGTCACGTGAGTATCTCCACCGTAAAGAAAACGGTGCAGGGAACCGCCGTGGATATAGATTCCCACGGAGGACTGATTTTGAAAATGGCCGATGGAAGTCACGAGACAGCTATACACGGTGATTGTTTTCATACTTGATGGCGTCGTAAAAAGTCCGATCTCCTTCGTTGTAGGTTTTTATCAGAACCTCAGCATACCACATGTATAGCTGAGGGCCTGATAAAAACACTACGCCTCGTATATCGAACTTTTTAACTTAGCCACCTGAAGCTTCAATTGACCTTTTAACGAGTTTGTCATACGTGATGGCGTCGTAAAAACTCTGAGTGGTAGCAAAACTAGAAAAGCGGATATGGATACATCTACAAAACAATTAAAACTGATGGTATATGCAACAATGATGGCAACCTTGACAGCCGTGGGTGCCTATATTGCAATCCCCATTGGCCCCGTGCCAATTGTATTGCAAAATCTTTTTGTCATGATGGCAGGCCTCCTTTTAGGAGGTCGCTGGGGTCTTACAAGTGTAGGAGTCTATTTACTGGCGGGAGCCATCGGCCTGCCTGTTTTTGCAGGCGGTACCGGGGGGATAGGTAAGTTCGTGGGACCAACAGGTGGCTATCTGCTGGGCTTTGCAGCCGCTGCCTATGTGATTGGTATGATCAGTCAGAGAGGTAAGGGGAGTGTGGCCGTTGATGTTTTTGCCATGATTGTCGGTACGTTCATTATCTACTTTTTTGGTGTTTCATGGCTGAAGATTGTCACAGGTATGAGTATTTCCAAGGCAGTAGCGGTTGGCATGCTTCCGTTTCTGATCGGTGATGTGTTGAAAATTGCTGCCGCCATTCCCATTGTCAAATCTCTGAGACCGATAATAGCAGGAAATATAGATGTCCATCGCACCGGAGCATAAACCTGTGTCTATCATTGAAACCTCCAATCTCTGTCATTGTTTCTCGGACGGAACGAAGAGTCTCAGTGATATATCTCTTACTTTTAATACAGGAGAGTTCACCGTTATTGCGGGTGCCAATGGTTCGGGAAAAACAACCTTACTGCGGCACTTCAACGGCCTTCTTTTTCCAGAATCCGGTACCGTTTCTGTCAGTGGCAAATCAGTGAAAAAGGATCCGATGGCAGCCCGCAAACAGGTTGGCATGGTTTTTCAGGATGCCGAGAGCCAGATTGTTGGTGATACTGTCTATGATGACGTAGCGTTTGGGCCGGAGAACCTGCGACTGCAACGGGCTCAGATTGACCGGCGGGTGAGCCAGGCTCTGTCCGATGTCAATCTTACCGGATTTGAAGAACGATGCCCGCATCATCTTTCCGGAGGCGAAAAGCGTCGACTTGCCATTGCCGGAGTGTTGGCGATGACCCCACGGGTACTGTTGATGGATGAGCCGTTTTCCAATTTGGATTATCCCTCAACGTGCACGGTGTTGAGCCAGGTCGTCAAGCTGCATGAGGAAGGTCATACTATTATTATCACTACCCATGACCTGGAAAAGGTAATTGCCCATGCCCAGCGGCTTGTGGTGATGGAGAAAGGATGTGTTGTCAGAGACGGGCTGCCTGAGGAGGTTATTGTTGGTATCGAACAATTCGGAATTCGGCCGCCATGCTCGGTTCAGCTCGGAAAGGGTATTCAACCATGGGTGAACTGACCGCTATCGGTTTTAAACCTGGCAGTTCACCGCTTCACCGGTTAGATCCTCGTACCAAGCAGCTGGTACTTATGGCATTGAGTGTAACGACTCTGTGGGCAGATGTTCCCTTTCTAGTTGTCAATTCGATGGTAATGATGGTGTTGTTTCACTCGGCTCATCTGCACGCTCGCAGACTTTTTCTGGAGATCCGGTATTTTCTGTTCTTTCTTTTTTTTGTATTTGTTGTTCGGGCTGTAAGCTTCAGTGATCAGATGTTTCCTGTCATAACTCCGAACGAGGCTGCAGAGGCCCTTACTGTCTGCTGGCGGTTGCTGTTGATCGTATTCATGGGTGTGTTGTTGATGTCTACAACTCGAACGGCCGACATACGTGCCGCTCTTATCTGGGGCATGAAGCCGCTGCCTTTTGTCAATGAGAGAATGGCGGCCACAATGGTAGGCCTTGTAGTCAGATTTTTACCGCTGATTCTTTTTCAGGCAAATGAGATAGGGGATGCCATGCGTGCCCGTGGTATTGAGAGACGAAGGAATCCGTTGATTCGCCTTATAAAATTCACCACCACACTTTTTCGCCGTGTTTTTTTGCGGGCGGATGAACTGGTTGATACCATGCAGGCCCGATGTTATAGTGAGCATCGAACCCTTCCTGAGTTATCTTTTTCCAGGAATGACATTATTGCTATAGGAGTTGGAATACTCGTATTATTGAGTGCGTGCTGACGGTTGTATGACAACCTTGAAAAATCAGTAATACGGGCGGAGATCAATGAAAAACCGGAGGAAAAAATCATGGCTAAAATGAGAGCAATTGAAGCTGTTGTTCATATCCTGAAGAAAGAGGGTATTGATAGTGCCTTTGGTGTCCCCGGTGCCGCAATAAACCCTCTCTATGCCGCAATGAAGAAAATCGGCGGTATTCACCATTATCTTGCCCGCCATGTTGAAGGTGCGTCCCATATGGCAGAAGGATACACCCGCGCCGTAGCTGGCAATATCGGTGTTTGCATTGGTACTTCAGGGCCTGCTGGAACAGACATGGTTACCGGCCTATATTCTGCCGCTGCAGACTCGATTCCTATTCTCTGTATTACGGGTCAGGCGCCACGAAACAAATTGCATAAAGAGGATTTCCAGGCGGTAGATATTGAATCTATCTCAAAACCATTAACCAAGATGTCTATAACGGTTTTGGAGCCGGGCCAACTACCCGGTATTCTGCAAAAAGCCTTCTATCTTATGCGCTCAGACCGTCCGGGCCCCGTCCTGATTGATCTGCCTATCGATGTGCAAATGGCAGAGATCGATTTTGACCCTGAGACCTATGTATCACTTAAGCCGAGTAAACCTGCTGCTACGCGTTTACAGGCGGAGAAAGCTTTAGAGATGCTCAATACAGCGGAACGGCCATTGATTGTCGCGGGAGGTGGTATCCTGAACGCTGATGCTGCAGATTTACTGGTGAAATTTGCTGAGCTGACAGGTGTGCCTGTTATTCCAACATTGATGGGCTGGGGCACGATCCCTGATGATCATCCGCTTATGCAGGGCAAGGTCGGTTTACAGACAAGTGATCGTTTTGGAAATGCCACTTTCATGAGATCTGATTTTGTATTTGGGATTGGTAACCGTTGGGCGAACCGTCATACAGGTTCCATCGATAACTACACGGATGGTCGCAGGTTTATCCACGTTGATATTGAGCCGACACAAATTGGCCGCATCTTTTCTCCTGATTTAGGCATTGTTTCCGACGCCGGATCGGCCCTGGAAATCTTCATTGAAGTTGCCGATGAGCTCAAGGCCGCAGGTCAACTTCCTGAGCGGGCAGACTGGCTTGCTGAATGTGAGCATCGTAAACAAAACATGCTGCGCAAAACGGATTATGATCAGGTTCCGATGAAACCGCAGCGCGTTTATCAGGGGATGAATGAACTGCTTGATCGCGACACCTGCTATGTTACAACCATCGGCTTATCTCAGATCGCGGGTGCTCAATTTTTAAAGGTTTACAACCCGAGGAACTGGATTAACGCTGCCCAGGCAGGGCCATTGGGCTGGACCATGCCGGCTGCACTTGGAGTCCGTGCAGCCCTGCCGGAGAAAAAAATCGTTGCACTATCTGGAGATTACGATTTTCAATTCCTCGTTGAGGAACTGGCGGTCGGAGCACAGCATAAACTCCCCTATCTGCACGTTCTGGTGAATAACGCATACCTTGGCCTGATTCGACAGTCACAGCGCGGTTTTGATATGGAATTTGAGGTAAGCCTGGCATTTGACAATATTAATATTTCCGATGAAGATGATGCCATAGCCAGCTATGGCGTTGATCATGTTGCCCTGGTAGAAGCACTGGGCTGCAAGGCAATTCGTGTCCATAAGCCTGAAGATTTCCCCGCGGCATTTGCTAAAGCGGAACAATTGATGGAGGAATATCAGGTACCTGTGGTTGTGGAATGCATTCTTGAACCAGTCACCAATATATCCATGGGCCTGGAACTTAATTGTATCAATGAATTTGAAGATATTCTCTGTCTTGACAGGAACCTTACAGCTGAAACCGAATGGGTTTCTGACTCAAAAGACTCTCAATGACAAACCAGAATTATTATTGAAGGGATTTCTATGGCCGATTTCCGGTAAGGAGTTATAGCCAGTTCATCGGGCAGCATTCGAGTGCGAAAAGTTCCCTTTATGCAAGACTTACTTCAAATTATCTCACTTGAATCGTCCGGTCTGAGTGTCGTAGAATTATCAGCACTGTCCTCTATTATCCTTGTCGGTTCGATAATTCGCGGTTATGCGGGGTTTGGTTTCTCTGCCATCGTGGTGGCTGGAGCCTCACTGTTTTTACCGACACGTGAAGTGGTGCCCCTGGTGTTGTTTCTGGAAGTTGTGGCCAGCCTGCAAATGGCAGCGCAGGTGCGACGACATGTGAGCTGGAAGATTGTTTTGTCTATCCTGGCAGGATCGGTACTGTTTGTCCCAATTGGCCAGTATGTATTGTTATGGGTGGCAGTTGAACCGATGAGAGTCATCGCGGCTGTCCTGCTGCTCATTTCGGTAACATTGATTGCAGCAGGAAAATCGCTCCCCTTCAGGAATGAACCCAGGGGATGGTTTCTCATCGGAACGTTGTCGGGTTTTATGAATGGACTGCTGGCAATGGGCGGTATCTGGATAATGATCTTTCTGCTCGGTTCCGGGATCAAAGTAGTGACTTTGCGTGCTTCTCTTGTGGCACTGTTTTTTATAACCGATTGTTATGCAATATTGGCAGGATCCGGACAGGGGTTGGTTACCAGTCCCATTTTGGTTCGTTTCGTCTGGGTGCTCCCCGCCTTATTTCTCGGGGTATGGATAGGATCCCGCAAGTTTGAAGGCAGCAAACCGGATGTCTATAAAAAAGTAGTATTAGTGATACTGGCTACGCTGGCGGTATTGCTGTTACTTAAGGCAATTTACACCACTGTTTTGTAGTTTGTAGCAGATATCAGTCTTTAGCCCGCACTTCTTATGAACTGTTTTAGGCTACCCTGAAAATTGCCTTTCCATACAACATCAGCATTATATTCCAGAATTTGTGTAAAAAAAATTTCAACTGTGATTAAATAGATGGAGAAATATTATTGGAGGGGTTGAAATAATCTGCGATGCTGAACAGGAATAATTTATTTAAACAGAATGCTATAAAATCATGTGCCGGGATATTGATATCTGCTCTGTTATTTTTTTCTGCCGGGGTCCAGATTCCCGTTCTGGACACGAAGGCAGACGCCTATTTTAATGAAGCAATAACTAAAGCCGGAGTATCCTATGCCACATGCAGGGTGATTAACGCCACTGTATCAATAATAAAAGAATCGAGATTAGAACTGGAACCTGCTGGAGTAGGATTGTCGTTGGCTGTTGGACAGATATTAGATCCGATTAACGACATGACGGAACGTCTATCAGATGTACTTGTGATGGCGATTACTTCACTCGGTGTTCAAGAGTTGACATATGAGCTCAGTTTAACCCTAGCACCACCTGTTTTTGCATTTTTCCTCTTTGTTATGTCTATCCTTTTATGGTTTCAAAACGATAGAATAATCAGACTTCAGAAAGCGACCATGAGCATTCTCTTATTTGTCGGAATTGCCCGCTTCTGTCTTCCCATATCATCTATTGCAAATGAGTTTCTCCATGACAATTTCTTTTCTGATCAGATTGCAGATGCAAATAATGAATTAGCCCTGGGAGTTGCTGATCTGGATAAGCTGAAAGACATTTCCCTGCCGGAGTATGATGGGTTTATGGAGGCAATTGAGAACAGTGCATCATTTCTCAAACAAAAATCAATACACTTCAAAGATGCTATCGCTGTCACTGTCAGCAATAGAGGCACTATCATAGAGAATCTCCTAAGGCTTACATTTTTGTATGTCGGTGTATTTTTGATTCAGGTGATCATACTGCCTCTGTTTATTTTCTGGCTCCTTTTAAAAACGATAAATTCGCTCTTTTATACAAAGATACCCATAACTGTTGTCCATTCACGAGAACATGAGTAGAGCGTACTTATATTTCTGGACTTCGTTAAATCCCCATCAATACACCTTGACCACACTCCTGAGTCTACTGTTATCTATGGTGTTGATAAATATTGGTCTTTCCGCCTTCCCTTGCGCATCAATACTGATTTTTCCCAATAAGCCCACAAAGTCCCTGGTACTGCGAAGTTTTTGATTGATGCATGATCTGTCACTCTGCTCCGGGC
Source organism: Desulfobulbaceae bacterium (assembly GCA_030632405.1). GTDB lineage: Bacteria > Desulfobacterota > Desulfobulbia > Desulfobulbales > Desulfocapsaceae > Desulfomarina. The sequence continues at coordinate 9,794 of DAOVUU010000020.1, forward strand.
ATCTATTGATTGCCGATAGTATGATTGAGGTACCCTCGGCACCCTGTGCGGCCAGGACAGTACCTTGCGTGCTGAACGATTGCTGGAACTGGCGTTGGATTTCTCTGCCGTAACCAGTCTGTGGAGTGGAGGAACTGTATGGGTCGGTTGCAAGCATGCCATTCACCAGGTGGAGATCCTCGGGATATTGCAGGAGTATCATTGCCTGCAGTCCGTCACTGCCGATCATTACCGGGTGGTAGTCCAGTTTTTCGAGTGACTGAGCGATGGTTATGACATGTTTTGCCACCAGGGGGACATACAGAAAGTTGATACCTTGAATCTGCAGAGATTCCAGTCCGGCCAGTAATTGTTTATTCCCGTTATTGACAGTGAGTTCTGTACAGGTTCCACCAGCAGAAGTGAATTTGTTGATAAACTGGTTTGCCAGATATTCAGAATGCGGGTTATTGTCGTCAACAACTACTCCTACTCGCTCTGCAAGGAGTTCATCTCTGACATATAAGGAAGCAACCGAGGCCTGAAAATGATCATCAAAAAGCAGCTGACTGATATAGCTGTTGTCTTTCGTTATGTCCGGGTGCGTTGATGTTAGGGCTAGTATGGGGGTTCTGAGCTTTTCGGCTAAGTCCACAAGAGCTAATACCACCTCAGAGTTTGATATTATGACAACAGCAGAAACAGCATCGTCTTCAATCAGTTTAAGCAGTGCCTTCCGGGCCAGTATTGGTTGATTCTGGTCATCCTCAACAACAATTTCAATCGGGCTGCCATTGTCAAGCGTGGGTTGAAGCTTCAGTGCTGTTTTGATACCCTCCAGGCAGCTTTGCCCCAACTCCTCATCCAATCCGCTCATTGGACCGATGACACCAATTTTTATCGAGTCTCCTGTGGCAGGTGTTTTCCGAGTTTTTTCACAGCCAGTTGTAATCAGGACAACACAAATAATGAACAGTAGAGAGTATGTTTTCATGATATCAGGGGATGTATGTTAATTTTGCTCTGATAACCAGATCGTCTGAGAAATTTTTCATCACTTTGCGTTTAAATTCATTCAAGTCGCTCCTGCCCAATTGCTCACGGGCAAGTATTTCGACCGTTAAAACTTTTTTTCGGCCTGTTTTAACTAGGTCGGCATTCTGGACAATGAGATACTTGCCGTTTACATAGAAACGCTCTATCCGCCAGGCTTTTTCAAAGGCAGCTTTTTCGGTGATGCCCTGATAGGCCATAAACAGCGGAATCGAGACGGCGATTAAAAAAATGCAGACGATGGACAGGCCTCGTTTATCTCTCACCACTCCGGAGAATCCTAAAATCCGAAAGGTAAGGGTGGCAGCCAGAACGATACCGATGAAATTGGTCAGAAAAAGCAGAAAGGCATGGCTGAAAAAATAAAAATCCAATCGACCGATACCTATCCAGGCAGTTGCAAGGGGAGGAACAAGAGCCACGGCAATAGCCACCCCGGCAAGACTTTGAAGAATCTCTTTGTACGATTTAGTATATGCTCCTGCTATCCCGGCGACGATTGCTACGATAAGGTCAAGAACAGTCGGGTTCAGTCGGCCCTGCATCTCATTTGTCAGCGGCTGGTAGGGTGACAACAGTGTCATGATAGCTGCGGTGGCCAGGGCTAAAACCACTCCGGTGAAGATTTTCCACAGGGATTGTCTGAACATGTTCCTGTCCATACGGAGAATCCCCATGGCCAGAGCAATAATAGGAGCCATAAGGGGAGCCAGCAGCATTGCACCTATGATGACCGAAGAACTGTTCATGGCGAGACCTACAGTGGCCAGCATAGTACTCAAAACCATCAGCACCAGATAAATTGAGCTCGGGCGAGCATCATCTCTCAGGGCAACAAACAGATCTTTAAAGCGATCCTCAGATGCGTAGGTAAAAAATGGGATTCGTTTATTTTTTGCCTTGAGGAGTTCTTTGCCAAGGGGAAGAGACTTCGTTATAAATTTCTCACTGCCGGGTGTACTGCGCTGGTTCTCCAACGCCAGGTCTTTACCATGGTTAATCTTTATTGCCTCAGGTATGACACGGCAATCGACTGGTGTTTTACCTTCTTTTTCGCCATCGATATAGACATTGAGTTCATTTTCTGATTCCAGATTAATGTGGGGGCTTTTAATAAAACCGATTGAATCAGGAATAGTGGATGATATCTTTACTGTCAATATGCGAAACATGAGACGAAAATAGTCAATAATCGACATGGGTGCGATGACAACCATGGACAGCAGACCGTCAGTAAACGAACTATCATGGGCTATCAGGCGAGATGCAAAACTGTGTTCAGGATTCGCAAACAGTAGACAGCCGCAGGCAGCTGTTGAAAGCTCTGTGTTGTTTTTCCCCGAGGTCTTAATGGTAAATGGTAGAAGGTGTATAGAAAACAGCTGTTTCATACCATTGACAAACAGCTTTATTTTACTTGTTTTTTCGAGACTATCTACCAGTGTAAAGAGACCTATTTTTGCTTTAAAGAGTAATATTTGATCGTTGCACAGGACTATATCAAGATTTTTGGGATCACTTCGAAGAGAGAGAGAGACTGCCTCTTTAAAATCCTTTGGCAGACCATAGGTGCTGATGAGGGATAGTTGAGATGGCAGGGGAATAAAGCCTATACTAAACTGATACTCCATCGCCAGGCGCATGACTTTTTTGATAACATGGATCGGACCACAGACAACAACGTGGAGACAATTCTGCAGGTACTCTTTTTCTGAAGCCAGGACAATTTCAATTGGTACCGATGTTATATCGGCGCCGTGAAGGTTTTGCTCAATTTTGGTGACATAGTCCTGCCCCTCCTTAGAGTAGATAAAGAGTGCAGATGGTACATGATCGGCCATGATTATTCTCTATGCTTCGGTAGATTAAAACATTATACCACTAATAGAGTCAAAGTTTGGAAACTTATCAAAGCTGATAGTCTGGCGGGTATGAAGATCATATACAAGACCTCCTTTTTCAGTCAGGCCAATAAGATAGACCCGTTTTTTGCCATCAGCAGGTATTGCACCCCATGATTTTTCATGTTGGGCTGTAATCATGCCTATCAGTACAGAACTCCGGACATTGTACCGTTGAGCAACAGAGAAATTGGCAACATTGGATGCCAGAGTGGCAAAGGTTTCATCGTATGCAGGTGGATATTTCTGCTTAAGGTTGAGTTCCGGGACCTGAAGAGCAATGAAGTCTTCTGTCCATTTTATCACATCACGGAACCATTTCTCTGTAATAAAAAGATATTGACGATC
>DAOVUU010000168.1 GCA_030632405.1 Desulfobulbaceae bacterium
AGTTCCTCGCAGATAGCGTAGACTTCGAAGACTGATACAAATCAAATGTGAAAATATTAAGAGGTAAGCGTAGACTCCGAAATACTACGAAATTTACTGGGTGACGCTCCCAAAAGTTACCCATGAATCCTCCTGCAAAATTTAAACCGGACAATACTGAATGTGATTGGAGATTTTTTAGTACCATTACAGATTACGCTCTATAGTAGTTTACAATATCTGCGCTGTAATCGCCGTTTCTTTCATTATACACATAAAAAGGCGGCAGGATTGTGACTCCGCTTCCTCCATTTTTTATACCCTTAACCAGGACAAGTTTGGCAATCTTATCCGGATGAGGATAACTGTAGATCAGCTTAATCTGTTTTGGTTCCAGCTTATGCTTCCTGGTGAGACTAAGGAGATCTGCGAGTCCCTCGGCAGGATATACAAAATAGGTAGAGCCACCGTTCTTAACGGCAGCTGCAGCTGCAGAAATAAAATCCTCGAGTGTTCCTGATATTTGATGGCGGGCATACAGTGATTCACTATTTATGTTTGTTCTCCCTGACCCAGGTCTGTAAAAGGGCGGATTGCAGACGACCCTGTCAAACGATTCCCGTTTGACATATTGAGGTAAAATTCTGACATCTCCGGCAATAATCCGGCAAAATTCACTAAATCCATTTAAAACTATATTTTTTCTGGCTAAATATGCCAATGAATCCTGTATCTCCAACCCGGTTATAGATTTTACAATATCTCTCCATCTATGTGCTATTATAAGGGATATGATCCCGCATCCTGTTCCCAGATCAAGGATATCGTCTTCTTTAGCCGGAGCAATAAAGTGCGCGAGAATGACAGAATCTATTGAAAAGCGATACCCGTCTTTATTCTGCAGACATATAATCTTCCCTTCAAAAAGTGTGTCGTGGGTGACCTCAGTATTTATATAACTCCCTGGTTGTATAATGGTTTTCTCCTTGACACGATAGGCAGGGAATGTGCATGGCCCTGCCAGTTATTTCTTCATAGAATCAGAATATGGGATTGCATATCACTGCTTGACTATTTGCGAACAACGTCATACATATGAGGTGTTTATTACGATATCTTAAGTACCTCAAGTTTTCTATAATGACAATCAACAGGAGCCAGTAATGTATGATATTTTTATAAAAACTCATTTTGCCGGGGCACATCACCTCAGAGATTACCCGGGTGATTGTGAGAAACCCCATGGTCACAACTGGAAAGTTGAGGTAACCGTCAGGGCAACTGAACTTGACAGCTGCGGTATGGGAATTGACTTTAAAGTTCTCAAAAAGACCGTTAAAGAGGTTATTGATCAACTTGACCACAATGATCTTAACACTCTTCCCGCTTTTCAAGAAAAAAACCCATCCTCCGAGCATATCGCAGAATTTATTTTTTCTAAAGTAAAAGCTATTCTTTCAAGTGACAGCTATTCTTTATACAGTGTCACAGTTTTAGAAACAGACAACCAGGGACTCACATACTACGGCAAATAATCATTGCTGCTGCTCTTTTTGAGCAAATCATCTGAAAAATTATTTTTTATTCAATTATGCTTCCATTAAATGAAGTTACCTTAGGTATTATTGGACTCGGATATGTCGGATTACCACTTGCGGTTGAGTTTGGTAATAAATTTGCGACAGTTGGATTTGATCTTAACAAAGCCCGCATCAAAGAGCTGAAGGATGGAACTGATTCCACCCTTGAGGTAAGTGATTCTGATTTGCTCTCATCCAGTCATCTCACGTTTAGTTCTCAGCCAAAAGACCTTAAGAACTGTAATGTGTATATCGTTGCTGTCCCTACACCAATTGATGATTCCAAACGGCCTAATCTTCGCCCTCTGGAAAGTGCTTCGGCTACTGTTGGTGAATGGCTGCAGCCTCAGGATATTGTGGTGTTCGAATCGACAGTTTATCCGGGAGCAACTGAAGAGGTTTGTGTTCCGATACTGGAGCAGAAATCAGGTCTCAAATATAATACCGACTTCTTTTGCGGGTATAGTCCGGAACGTATAAATCCGGGAGACAAAGAGCACAGACTCCCTTCGATTATCAAAGTTACTTCCGGTTCAACCCCCGAGGTTGCTGAATTTGTTGATTCTCTCTATAAAGAAATTATTACAGCCGGTACTTTTCAAGCAAGTTCAATAAAGGTTGCAGAAGCCGCAAAGGTAATTGAAAACACTCAAAGAGATGTAAATATAGCTCTTATTAATGAATTGTCCCTTATTTTTGAAAGACTTAACATCAGTACAATTGAAGTTCTGGAGGCGGCCGGAACCAAATGGAATTTCCTCCCTTTTCGTCCAGGCCTTGTCGGCGGACATTGCATCGGTGTTGACCCCTATTATCTTACCCATAAAGCTGAAGAAGTTGGATATAACCCCAACATGATTCTCGCAGGTCGAAGGCTCAATGACAATATGGGTCACTACATAGCATCTACAGTGATTAAAAAAATGGTCAAAAAGGGGATAGATGCAGCACATGCAAAGATACTGGTGTTGGGACTGAGCTTTAAAGAAAATTGCCCTGATCTACGTAATACCAAAGTAATCGACATCATAAACGAGCTAGAGGATTACGGCATCGCCGTTGAAGTGTATGACCCCTGGGTTAACTCTGACGAGGCAAAAAAAGAATATGGCATAGACCTTCTGTCCCGCCTGCAGGAGAAAAGATACAGCGGTGTCATTATCGCTGTTGCCCATCAGCAATTTTTAAAGATGACGATTGCAGATATAAGAGATTTATGCCTCGATGAGGCAATAATTTACGACGTCAAAAACGTGTTCCCCTACGATCAGGTTGATGGGTGTCTTTAGTATCTTACTCCTGAAAGCCTGTCATAAAAAACAACAGATAAGCGAAGACTTCGAAACAGAAAAGGGGTTTTAAGACTATGAACATAAAATTCACCACCAAGGTACTTATGCCGTCTTGCTTACCGTTGTTACGGTGTTAGGAGCAGATATGTTTAAAACAGTCCCTGTTGAAGAAGCCATTGGCATGGTAATTCCCCATGATATTACAGAAATAATCAAGGATGAGAAAAAAGGAGTAGCATTTAAAAAGGGCCATATTATACGCGATAAGGATATAGAATATCTCAAAAGACTTGGTAAAGACAATATCTATATTTTATCCCTGACGAAAGACACAATTCATGAGAATGAGGCAGCTGCTCTTCTTGTTAATGCACTTGCCGGTAGCGGAGTTGATTATACCGAACACCCTGTAGAAGGAAAAATTACCATCACCTCAAGCATCGACGGTTTGTTACGTATCAACAAATCGTCACTGTTTCAGTTCAACCTGCTTGGGGAGGTGATGTGTGCTACTCTCCACGACAATACTCCTGTCAAAAAAGGAGAAATAGTGGCTGCTACCCGTCTCATTCCTCTGGTAACATCAAGAAAACTTGTCGAAAAAGCGAAACAGGCAGCTTTGCTGGACACTCCGGTCGTTGAGGTAATTCCATTAGAACAGAAAAAAGTAGGGTTGGTAATTACCGGCAGTGAAGTGTTTTACGGGAGAATCGAAGACCGTTTTGAGCAGGTACTCCGTAAAAAATTGCAAATTTTGGGATCAGAGGTGTCCATCGTTCGCCTTGCCCCCGACGATAAAGATATAATTGGAGCAGAAATAACTGCATGTATTGAGCACGGTGCCGATTTTATTGTTACCAGTGGGGGAATGTCGGTTGATCCTGATGATGTCACCCGGGAAGGTATCCTCAGAGCCGGTGCGACTAATGTGGTCTACGGCACCCCTGTACTCCCCGGTGCAATGTTTCTGGTCGGCGAGATTGGTAAAGTACCTGTTTTAGGATTGCCTGCCTGCGGTATGTATCACAAAATAACTGTCTTTGACCTCGTCCTGCCACGAATCCTTACCGGTCAGAATATCGGCAGAATTGAACTTGCTGAGTTGGGCCATGGCGGTCTCTGCAGAAATTGCAAGACCTGCAGATATCCGGTCTGTGATTTCGGCAAATAATCCACTGCAATAATCAGCTCGCAACTTCTGTAATTCACTCCTCTTTTTTCAGGGTCACAACTGTTGCCCCCCAACTGCCATTGAAGAGATCGGCCAGGCGATATCCTTCAACAAGAGGATTGCGGTCAAGAAGGGCGTGAACAGAACGTCTCAAGTTCCCCTTCCCTTTGCCATGAATAATTTTCAGCTGATATATCTTCCGTTTAAAACACTCGGTAAGATAATCAGGGATAAGGTATTTTATGTCTTTAGGGGAGAAAGGGTGTAAGTCAAGTACACCATCGATCTCCAGATGAACCGGCTCGCACTCAAAATGATTATCTGCCATCAGCTCTTGTTCCTGAAGAATTCCAAAACCACGTTAGCCGCCTTCTCCGATGCACCTTTTTTTCCAAGTCTTTTCCTGACCTCTTGAAGGTCTGCAAGGATCCGGTCCCGTCGTTCTTGATTATCAATGATACCAGATAGTTCTTTTGTGATATTCACAGCAGTCACCTCATGCTGCAAAAGTTCAGACACAGCGGTTTTCCCGGCAATGAGATTAACCAGAGAAAAATGATCAAGTTTGACAAGCAGCCTTGCAAAAAAGTGGGTGATCGCCGTAAGCTTATATACAACCACCATAGGAATTCCAAGTATGGCAAGTTCCAGGGTGACCGTACCTGAAGCTGCAACTGCACCATCACAGACTGACATCATATTATAGCGATCATTTTCTATAACTTTAATGTTCAGCTGGTCCTGACGATGGGCAAGCCCCGCCTCCTCCAGGTCTTCCCGTTTTATTGTCGAAGCCTGGGGAATGAGGAATACCAGGGAATCTGACTGTTTATGTTTTTCCTGTAAAAGTTTTGCTGCATCAAGAAAACAGGGTAAAAGAGTAAGTATTTCTTTTTTTCTGCTTCCCGGCAACAAACCGATACATCTCTTATCTGAACGAATATTATATTTTTGAAAGAATTCGTCTCTGGATAATGTTGTTTGAACTGTATCGAGAAGAGGATGACCGACATATTCAGTATCCACCCCTTTTTGTTTAAAATAGTCCTCCTCAAAGGGAAGGATAACCCCCAGCTTATCCACCCGTTTTTTGATTGTCCGTACTCTACCGGAACGCCATGCCCAGACCTGCGGAGCAATATAATAAAAAACAGGTATGCCGAGTTTTTTTGCCTTTTTTGCAAGTATCAGATTAAAATCAGGTAAATCAATAATTACAAGCAGGTCAGGTGGGTCTGAAATAAGCCTTCTTTTTAGAACGGAGAGAGCTGCAAAGATATCTTTCAGGTGGGAAAAAACCTCTGTAAGACCAACAACTGAGACTTTATCAGCGTCACAGAGAATTTCGACCCCAAGGGATTCGAGTTCAGTCCCTCCCATTCCACAAAATGAAATATCAGAACATTGGGATCGTATAGCCCTGACAAGATTTGCTCCATGAAGATCACCGGAAGCCTCACCGGTGACAATCATAATTTTTTTGGAATCCATCTATCTGGAGGAGTTAAACATATTTTTAAAGAGCTCGAGTTTTTGGTGTTCTTTAATCTGTTCTATTACCTGCAGGGCAATTGCCAGGGCTCTTCTACCCTCTTCACCAGACACCACAGGTTTGGTACGATCTTGAACATGTTCAATAAAAGAGGCTATCTCACTTCGGAGTGCATCTGTGTCACTGAAGGCCTTTATCTGAACGTCAGGCTTTGGCATACCACTCTCCATAAGGACGTCGGAGAGTTCCACAATCATCACATTTTTATTGCCAAAATCAATGTTAATATATGCCCCCGGCTGGAAGATGCGCATATTCCTCTTGTCACTCATTGAAATTCTGCTCACCGTGACATTTGCTGTGGCACCATTTTCAAAAATTAACCGGGCATTGGCTATATCTGTTATTGGTGTAACCACAGGTGCGCCTACCGTATGGATTTCTTTGATCGGGGATTTAATGATATTCAGTATGATATCGATATCATGTATCATGAGGTCAAGCACAACATCGACATCTACGCCCCTGTTCTTAAATGTTGCAATCCTGTTGCTTTCAATGAAGACGGGTTCCGTTAAAAATGGTTCTATGGCCTGAACCGCTGGATTAAATCTTTCCAGGTGACCAACCTGCAGGAGCAATTTTTTCCTGGCGGCCATCTCGATAAGTTTATCAGCTTCC
>DAOVUU010000099.1 GCA_030632405.1 Desulfobulbaceae bacterium
TTCGGTCAGTACGAATAAAGATACTCTTGTGCCGGAAGAGGCGAAGGGGAAAGATCGGAAGAAGGACATAGTCCCTGAATCCGTCATTGGCGTAGGCCAGCATAAAAGGATGCAGGCCGATTTCGGTTACATCCAGTGTTTGTGGGCCGCTGAATACGTTGGTATTAATATCTCCAATACCGGACTCCTGGAATTGGAGATCACAACCTTCAATCTTGACGTCTCCATCAATGAGAGCTCTGGTACGATCAAATCTGTACCCTGCCATGGAAAGAGACAGCCCTTTACTTTTGTTTGCTGCGTGTGTTCGCCTGACTCCAGCTGTAGACAAAACAGTGGCAGCACCAAGTGTTATTGCGGTGGCCTTGATAAACTGACGACGTGAGAAATATTGCTCGAGTTGTTTTTTTTCTACCACGGTATACATGAATAATCCTTATATGTTCTATGAGTTGTTTTCCGACGATATTTCCTGTACACCCACGGAGCCAGTGAAAATTCAGATCCAGGAATTTTTTGATTTTGGGAAACGATACCTGTCGGAATATTAAATTGAAGAAGACAAAAGAATGGTAGAGATACGTCCTACAAATCTTAATTTTCTGATCCTTGGCTTTGTAAGCTGGCAGATTTATCTCCATCAGGTATTGATACGGTAACCAACTAATTTTAATTTCCATGTATAGAACAAGCGTTGACGAAAAAATAATCTTCTTTTTTTACTTATCCTGTTGCTCTTTGGAAGCTCTAACTATGATCTTTTATTAGCCAAACAAATATGTTAGAGTCCCACGAATTATTATCAATAATAATTATCAATCAAACAACCATAGTTAACCATTTCACCACATCAAAAAACGGAAAAAAACAGGACAGATGGGAAATTTTTTTATCGCCCGCACATTTAATAATTTTGAGAATTTTTCTGAGACTGCCGATTCGTGGAATTTAGATTTTCTACAGCTAAGCCCAGGAGATTTTTCCGCTGATTTTCTCTTTTATGGAAATAAGGAATTTCAGATAGTAGAGGTTTGCTACAACAAACTTCTTCATCAGCGCGGCTCTGCACCTCTAAATTCTTATACTTTTGCTATTCACCATAGAAATTCTGCACCTTTCCGCTGGCGTTATTTGGATTTCCCGTTTAATAGCATAATCATATTCCCAAAGAACAATGAACTTCAAGCCCTGTCTCAACCAGGGCATCATCCCTTCACTTTGTCAGTTTCTGAAACCTTTTTAGCAACTGTTGCTGACGAAATTGGCCTACCAGAACCAAATCAGTTTATTCGAAAAGGCGAGGTAACTTTATGTGATCCAGAGAAGATCTTGACCATACAGATATTTTTAGAATCACTGAGCAGCATCATGAGGACAACCTCTGGCGCATTTGGCGAATTTTTAGTGAACCATGAGACAAAATGGAAAATTGTACGGCTGTTTCTATTGGCTTTGGCATCATCAACAGATCTCAAACCAAGAAAAAAGCGTATTTACAAAAATAGGATAGTGAACCGAGTCCTAGATTATGTCGACTCTGATCTGTCTGTCACAAGAAGTATTCCAGAATTGTGTCGCATTGCAGAAGTTGATGAACGAACATTGAGAAACTATTTTTATAACTATTTTTCTATTTCACCAAAGAAATATCTAAACTGTTATAGGCTCAATGTTGTAAGAAAGGCGCTACTAACACTTGATACTGCTCAAGTGCAAATCGCTGACACCGCTAATATGGCCGGATTTTGGCACATGGGTCAGTTTGCGGCAGACTACCGAAAGCTTTTTGGAGAACTACCTTCAGAAACATTAAGAAAGCATAAATGAATATATAGTTCAGATGACGCACTGATTTCTGACTATTCTGTTTAATAATCCAATGGCAACCTTAGCGAGGGCGAATAGCTGGAAACTTTAGATGGTTCCTGAGCAGTTCATAAGCGATCATGCCCTAAAACCTTACCAAAATAGGAGCGTACTGGCAGTTAGAAAATTCCAAATCATTCCCAAAAAACATAGCGGTAAATGGAGCATCTTCATATCAAAGATTGTTCCAGTCGTGCCGAGATAAATCCACAACCTCGGAAATCCCGTTCACCGGGAAGAAATTGGTTATTGCTAGCCAGTGGGTGAGTACCAGCAATAGGTACAAGTCCCACCTGACCAAAGCTTAACCAGCAGGTCAGTAGTGAAGTCTGAGGGTAAGCCCGGTAACGGGAGTCCGAAGCCAGATGGATCAAGAATGCAGGCTCTGTATTGAGCCCCGATAAATCTATTACCGTGGTCTAATAAGATAGCTTCTGCAGTACTAGAAGTGAAAGCCGACGGCCTCTGGAATCCGGAAGGCAGCAGACCTGAGAGCGCTAAGGTGAGTAATCAGGTCACCACCGGGGTCTGAGACCAGGGCATGCATTCAAGGGGGTAGCGTGGGAACTCGGGAGAGCCAATTGTCTCCGTGCACATATAACGGTCTGGAATTTCCGTAACCCAAATTCCTGGTGTATGAGGTGAGAAAACCCCGCCCCTCATATAAGCCTGCAAAGGAACACAAAAGAAGAAGGGTATGCATGGTATCAGGGACGGATAGTTAACAGCGAACGAACCTGAGATGGGCTTTTGGTAGTCTTAGTGGATCATAGTACCGATGGATGCGATGCGTCCGAGAGGGTGGGGAACCGAGGCCCAAGGGACCCACCGCAGGGAAGGTGAAACCGGGCATAACGTTTTTCTGGGAGGACCTATGGGAGATACTCAGGGATCACAAACCATATCAACGAAACTCCAGAGAAGTGCAAAAGATATATGGGTAGCATAGTTATGCGCCAAATGGAGTAAGATCTGTTTGGTAATTCGCAGGCGTACAGCCTGTGTTTTCTGAGGAACCGGATGAGTTATGTTGCGAACTTTGTTATGTTGCGAAGTCTGTCCAAAGTTGCGATATTATTGGCTAGTTGCCCACAACCTCACAACATAATTCGAGTCGTCATGGTAGTGACCTCTTTAAGGAGGAACACACCATGTTCGAGACCCTTTTCAAATACTCTGGTGTTCTTCGCCGCAATAAAGAAGGTCCATTTGCCGCTGAGCGGGCTGCATACCTGGCAGAACAGGAGAAACGCTGGCAGTCGGAGGCAACCTGTTGCTCGGCGAGATGATGTCCTTTCTCAGGTCTTTATAAAACAGTAACGACATCGAATTATGTGGTGAAAAATCAACATCGGCCTCTATAATATCAGATAGTTACAGCAAGTTCACCACATAACAAGGTTCGCAACATAAGATGAGGGAAATCTTCACGTCCGGCTCTGTGGGGGGAGCGCCAGGTAACTGGTGCTTCTACCCGGAAAAATATCCGAAATGCTCTGGAAGAACTGAATCGATACACTGAACTTTTTTCACGACCCCTAGGTGGCCCTCTGTGATTATATAAACAATTCTTAACCTTTGCTTTTTCGAAAAACTGATTAGATTTGGGAGTGCAATGATTTGCATGGTAGGTGGAAGCAGAGACAGCGTTCCAACATAGACGCGCGGTTCTCATTTACTGTCTCGGTGGCAGCTAACACCGAAAATATATGAGGAGGAATGGTATGATTACAAAGGAAGCAATAAAAGCACGTAGGGCAATCAAACACTATGACCGTAACCACAGTATGACAAAAGAGGAAGTCGATGAGCTGTTATCCCTCGCCATTCTCTCTCCTACAGCATTTAACATCCAAAATTGGCGATTTGTTGTGCTGACAGATCCTGAGTTGCGAAAGCAGGTTCGGGAGGTGGCGTGGGATCAAGCGCAAGTGACAGATGCGTCTTTATTTATTGTACTCTGTGCCGATTTGAAGTCATGGGAGAAGCAACCTGATCGATACTGGGTCAATGCCCCTCAAGAGGTTCAAGAGTTTATGCTTCCCGCAATCGATAATTACTATCGGGGCAAAGAACAAGTGCAAAGAGATGAGGCCATGAGATCTTGTGGTATCGTCGCTCAAACACTTATGCTTGCTGCACAATCAATGGGATATAACTCATGCCCAATGGATGGTTTCGATTTCGAAAAAGCTGCTAAACTTATCCATCTCCCTGCAGACCATATCATTGCAATGTTTGTGGCGGTTGGCAAGGGTACCAAGGAGGCATGGACACGTCCGGGGCAGGTTGATCTTGAAGAATTAGTATTTGAAAACAGTTTTACATAGCAGCAAATAGTGAGAGATGCGATGGTGTGTGCTTGGCATCATTGGCCTGGTTTTGGGTATTTCTTTTTTATTGGTTACACCCAAGATCTTCACATCTCTCCGAAATGGTATGGAATTATCTTTGATTTGAGATGTACAGGAAACGCCTCAATCCTTACTCAATTTGGAGGCCTCATCAATGTACAGGAATAAGATCAGGTTATGTAATTAATCCTAGACATCTCAATATGTAAGCAATGGTGTTTTGCTGAATTGAGTAGGATTTTTCAACTGCTTTAATATAAAATCAGCGACATCAAAACGAGAAATTCTTTTGCTCGTAACTCCCTTCAAATCGTTGAAAATATGATATTGACCAGTGCGTTTTCCATTTGTTAAACCAGCTGGCCGCACGATCATCCAATCAACACCGCTACCTTTGATAATTTCTTCTTCCCTATCTTTGTCAGCATAGATGTTTTTAAGTAAAAGAGGTTTGAATATTTTGTCGTACAGAAAACCTCCATGACCTTTTGATTCACCAGCACCAATCCCGGTCACAGCAATGTATTTCTGTCCTGGATTTTGTTTTACGGCAACAAGTATATTTCGAGCTGCCTTTGAAAAAAGATCTACCGGTTTAAAGGTAATTGGCACTCCAATGCATGAACAAATAGCTTCCTTACCCTCTGCAATTGCTTCTATAGATTTAGCATCCAAAGCATCACCCTTAACAACACGGAGCTGTGAATGTGAAATTTCTATTTTCTCAGGTATTCTAGCCAGGACTGTGACATCGCAATTATCCTCAAGCGCAGTTTCAAGCAAGGCCTTCCCAACTCCGCGCGTTGCACCAATAATTAAAATTTTCATATCAATACTCTTTCATTTTGTCTTATACACACAGTAAATGGAACCCTCCAGGTTTATAAACATAGTTACCCTACGGCCGCCAGCAAAGCTTCTAAAAAAATATGTGAGGTTACCCTCCGGTGTAACAACGATAGCACCACCAAGCTGTAAGGCATGACCCTGAAGCGAACCGGGTATGAAACCCGATCTAAGAGCCGAAAAACTCTGGGTAAAGGATTTCACCCCGATAATATCGCTAAGTCCTCTTTTAAACTTCAAAATTTTGTAGGCATCCCGGGTGGGATCGGTGAGCAAGATGCCCCGGTAACCTGTCACGTCCCTGAATTTTTTCAGATCCTTAACCTTGCCATTACCGACAACAATGAGTTGTGCTCCTCGTTGTGAAAAATCATTTTTACACTCAGTTAGTTCAGCAACCTGCTGACGGCAAATTACTCAACCAAAGTGACGAACAAAAACCAAGACGGCGGTCCCCTTTTGCCACAAGGTGGAAAGTTGGATTGCCTCTTCGCATTCATCATAGGCTGTTAGGGAACCGAGCCGTTCAACAGAAATCTCATACTGAACCATCTCATCCTCCTTGCATATGGAAATATTGAAGACTTAAACTGGTGATACCCACTCTCCAGATTAGCTGTACTAGAAAACCTTTGCATAAAGAAGAGAATAAGCATTTTTATGTAGAAGGATACACTGCAACTTCTAGGAGGTTTAGGCAAGGCAGAATGGAAACAATTCCATTTGCACTGTGTCTTTCCGGCAAGCCTGCCTATCCTGCCTACACCAGCTATGGTATAATGTTGCCGGGAGGCATGTGCACCGTGTTTCTGCTTAACATCAAGAAGATTTCAGGTTTTCCTGGTAATTCCAGGGCAACCACAGATGCGGATTTTTAAAAAGAGCGGAGGAGTTTTTCTGGAGTGCAGTCAAATACAGGTAGGGATTGATTTTTGAAAGAGTGCAGGTATGGATGAGGCTCATAAACATGTCGCCGATATATGCCCCGTGTTCAGTTTTGTAGAAGAGAGAATTTTTTCTGTGTAAAATTGCCATTTTGAGGCTTCTTTCGCAAACATTGTTGTCCAACGGCGCTTTTTCAACTGTAAGAAAAAGAGTCAATTCCTGCCAATGGTTGAGCATATACTTTATTGCCTTGCCCAGGCTGGAGTTTGGTTCGATTTTTTTGTTATCAATCTGTTTGTCCAACCAATGATGGAGTTCTTCCATTAATGGCCCACTGTTGTTTTGATGAAAGTGCAATCTCTGTTTTGGTGTCATGCCTTTTTCTGAAGTGATCGCATCATTGTGATACACTTCCCCCAGTGTTTCCAGGACATACAGGCATTCTTCAGGGAAATCATTTGCAACGTCCACAAAATTCCTCCGACCGTGGACTAGGCAATTTGACAGTATGGTTTGGAACTCCCCGGAAAAATTACGTGAAAGTGCATCACACATCTGAATCGGAGGATCCAGGCCTTTTTTCCGATGGGCCAGAAGCTGGGCCATATTTTCACCAGCATGTTTACGGCCAGTGAAAAACAGTGCTATTTGACGACCATCATTTATTGAGAGAATACCGGTGGTAAAGATTCCTGTTCGGGAAGATTTTTCGGTATTGTTCTGATTTTCAGCCAGTAACTCCTGGATTTTCATGATAGTGTCATCATTATGAATAACATCACTCTGGGCTCCCTGTCTGATAAGTTCACTATAGGCAGGGTGAATCTGATCGGCCATCTTCTCGGTTATATCCCACTGGGTAGAGGGTGCAAGAGGTACGCCCATCCCGGCCTGCAATTTGGCAATCCGATTTAAGGGCAATCCACTTCCATATCGCAGAACAGCAAGCATGGTAGAGGCAGCTTCATCATATTTCTTAGATCCTGCTTGGACGGGCAAATCAGCAGTGAATATCTTCTCACAGATATTACACCGCAATTTTTCCTGTTCATAGACAGTTGCCTGAAATGGTGGTGCACCTTTGATACGGACAACAACACCTGGTAGTTGTCTGTAGAGTTTGCCATCATCACAGATGGGACAAGGATCGCAATGATGCAGAGCGGAGTGAGGAACTTGTATCCTTTCGGCGCCCTCATAATCGTCTGCACCGTTTTTACCATGACCTTTGACTTTATTTTTACGATTATCTGTCTTTTTTTTCAGACCGGTTTTTATATTCTTTGTTTTTTCTGTTTTATGGCCGAAAATCATTTTTAACAGTCGCTTGATAGAACTGTTTTTCTCTGTAAGCGCCTGATCCAGAAGTATAAGTGTGTCGACAAACTCTTTGATGAGTTCATAATCTTCTTGAATAAGTGTGCTATCTTTCACCCGGTCAAGGAGTGCCTCTGCCTCCCCCATTTCTAACTGTTTTATTTTCATTGCACGGATCCAGACAATTGGCTGCGAAAATCTGCGCACAGAGGATATAACCACACACTCTTTACAGGAAATTCGCCTTTTTTTTGCCCTAACTTTCCTCTACCGCAGGTATCTCCAACGCAGGTCCAATTTGCAGCTTTATAGCAGGTTCCTTGAAAACGTTGCTTTTCAACGAAAGTCTCGAGTAATACCGGGCGATAGTTATACCTCTTTTCCCAGTCAGAACCGATTTGTCTGCTGACCAGCGATAATATTTTTGATGCCAGATTCTTGGAATGTATCCAGGGAAGGATCAGAAATCTGGCGTTGTTGATGATCAAATGGAGATTCTTTTCCCGTGTCGGGTTATTCCAGCCAATGTATTTATCGCGGGGTGCTGTAGTCCAGGCTGCAGCACCAAAACCCAACAGAGCAAGAATCTGTCCCTCTGATTTAACAATATATCTCAGCTGTGCACCCGGTAGAGTTTTATAGCTCAGGTAATGATAGCGGTCGATAAA
>DAOVUU010000039.1 GCA_030632405.1 Desulfobulbaceae bacterium
ACTCGGTGGACTCCTCACCACTCTCCTCACAATCTCAGTTGTTTTAAAGAGTAAAGGGGGAACTCCCAAAAAAATGTTCCTTATCTATCTCCTCTGCCTGGCATGCGCTGGTGGTCTTGGATATTCCGGCGGAGAACTTGTCTACGGTTAACTCGTGCCTGTCCATAAATGGCTATTTTCTCCTAACTCTTCGTTGCACTCAAAATTTAATCCTCCGATAAGTGAGGCACGAAACATCGAGATATCAACTATATGCCTGTGGTTAAATTTATCGAGCGCCTCGATTTAGAACAGATAAGCGCAGACTTCGAAATATCTCATCTATGGACAGACACTAACTCGGTGATTTTATGAAGCGACTTACTTTTCTTATACCCCTGATATTGCTTATCAGTGGTTGCATCAAAACAGATCCACAGACCAATTTACCACCAGATAACTCAATTAAACTCCTCAGAGTCGGCATATCTGCAGACTTCCCCCCCATAGCATATAAAGAAAATAACAAAATCGTTGGCCTGGAAGCAGATCTGGCAAAGGGGTTGGCCGATTTTACGGGGCGGCAGCTTAAATTGATCCGTATCAACTGGAAGGATCAGATCCCCTCACTTCTTGACAAAAAAACGGATATCATCATGTCTGGAATGTCAATAACCGAGTCCCGCAGATACCGTATCGCCTTTACTGACCCATATATGGTTTCCGGCCAAATATCTCTTATACGACGTGTCGACAGAGGTAAATTTATGGTAGGAATGACCGACCTGCTAAATCCAGCTGTCAGGCTGGGTACAGTAACAGGAACTACAGGGGATTTCCTCATACAGGACATAAAAGCAAAAGGCGCGAGAACCCAGTTCCCGACATCCGCGAAGGCTGTCAAAGCTCTTTTGGCCGGTAAACTTGACGCATTTGTGTATGATCTACCCGGAATTTTATATCTGGCGTCCATGTATACAGATGAAGGACTCATTCCGGTCACCATCCCTCTAACCCGGGAATACCTTGCCTGGGGAGTGCGCCCTGACGACCAGGAACTGCTTGATTCAGCTAACAGATATCTTAAATCTTTATCAGATCAAGCCGTTCTGACAGAAACGATCCGACGCTGGATCCCCTATTTCAAGCCATAGGGGTACCTTTAAAAATTAGAGTTTTTGTTCAAAATCGAGACGCGAATAAAATTTTACCGCAGGCATATAGTTGATATCTCGGAGTCTCATGCTTCGCTTACCGGAGGATTAAATTTTACGAGCAACGAAGAGTTTGGACGAAAAAGCAATTTTTCAAGGTATCCATAACCCCGGTTCTACACCACACCTATCAATGAATAAAAAAAGACACCTAAAAGCAGGCCTTCTGTCACTTACCACTTTTGTGCTCATAATTGCAGCAATGAATGTTTATGAGTACCTGAAAGTAAAAACAGATATAGCACCGACTCTTATGTCGGAAATCAACACCACCGAGCTTGAGGAAATTCGGTCATATTTCACCTCGGTTTCAGAACAACTCAATATTGTGAAGCAATGGGGAGAAAATGGCGCTCTTCAATATGACAATGTTATAGATCTCAACAGACTTTTTTTCCCTCTGTTTGATAGCCAGACCAGTATAAACGGTCTGGTCCTGGCCAGTGGTGCGGGAGATGAGTATTTCCTCTATAAAGATGGCACGGACTGGATCACACGACAGTCGCAAAGCACAAATAATGAAGAACACTCTTTGCACTTCATACGATGGAAGTCATTTGATCAACATCTCGAGCTATGGCAAAAAACCAGTACATATGATCCTCGGGAAACGGCCTGGTTTTTCTCCCCCGATGCAGAAAACCCGGTACGCTGGTCTTTAATCTATACCTTCGAGCATTCAAACGAACCCGGCGTTACCGCTGCTATATCATGGAAAAATCATACAGCCCCAGGCTTCACCGTGTTTGGCCTTGATATACCAATAAAGAGTATTCAACGGTTTCTTAGCCTCCGCAATGAGAAACACCTGGGCATAATTTTTCTCGTGAACAGTTCGGCAGACTTTTATATAGCCAGTGATATCAACTACTCTTCTTCTGATGAAGAGGAAACGATAAAAGATCCTGAACAGATAATGGAAAGGGTTCTCAAGACGTGGAAATCAAAAAATCGGCCAAGTGACTCTCCTGTTGTTTTTTTTAAAGGCAAACAGCGATGGCTTGCATCCTTCCAACCCCTCACCCCAGAAAACCCGCTCTTCCTGCTCGGCGTCGCTACCCCTGAAAAAGAGTTTTTAAGCACTATTAATTCAAAGCTATTCCAAATAGACATGCTTGATTTAATCATCGCTGCATGCGTATCAGCCATGCTCTACTTGCTTTTATGGAAAATAGGCCCACACTACGTGCCCCCTTCCCCCACTGCGATTGTACGGCTAAACAGCTATATAAACAAAGGAGAGGGAGCAGGTATTGAGTTTAAATCCACAATTCGAACAAACTTAAAGACCGGGAAAAACGGCAAAGAGATTGAGCTGGCATGGTTGAAAGCAGTTGTTGCTTTTTTAAATTCCACAGGCGGGGTTCTGCTAATAGGCGTCGATGATGCTGGAAAAATATCAGGAATTGAACCGGATAATTTTGAAAACAGGGATAAAAGTTTACTTCATGTAAAAAACCTCATCAACCACCATATAGGCGCCGAATTTTCCAGCTTTTTAAAAATAGCCCTTGTTGAAATTGAAGACAAAGAAGTGATGATGATCGAATGCAGTCCCGCATCTTCACCCATATTTCTCAATATTGGCAAGAATGAAGAATTTTATATACGATCAGGACCATCTTCAACAAAACTCTCCCCGAGCCAGACAGTCAATTACGTCATGCAAAAAGCTCATTCGTAGACATCAGCATCTTTGAGTAAAAGACCTTTACCATCTTTTTCAGAGAGAGTCGGAGAAAAATTTATCGGCCAGGAGATATTGAGTTCCGGATCATCCCAGCCAATGCAGCGTTCGTGTTCCAGAGCCCAGAAATCGGTTGTCCTGTAAAGGACTTCTGCATTTTCTGAAAGGACAACAAAAGCATGCCCGAACCCCTCTGGAATCCACAGTTGTTTAAAGTTTTCAGCACTCAGATGCTGCCCCACCCACTTGCCAAAAGTGGGTGATTTTTTTCGTAAATCAACCGCTACATCGAAAATTTCACCGGCCACAACTCTGACCAGTTTTCCCTGGGGCTGCTTTATCTGATAGTGGATACCGCGTAAAACCCCCCTGGTTGAACGAGAGTGATTATCCTGGACAAAACTCCGTTCCAACCCTGTATCCTGCTGCCATTTTTGCTGATTGAAGCTTTCGAAGAAAAAGCCTCTGTTGTCACCGAATACCTGGGGTTCAACAACAAGTACATCGGCGATATCTGTTTGAGTAAACTTCATTTTTTTAAATAGTTTGAGTTATAGTGACTGGGCAGGCAGTTACTCTGCATACATCTGTTTGTAGTATTCTTTATAGGAGCCATCGACGATCCCTGCCACCCATTCCTGATTGGCCAGATACCAGTCCACCGTTTTTTCTATACCCTGCTCAAAATTCACCCGAGGCTCCCAGCCAAGGTATTTTTTTATTTTCGTTGCATCAATTGCATATCGCCTGTCATGTCCCAGCCGATCTTCCACAAAGGTAATGAGAGATCTTCGAGGTTCTCCGGATTTTGGCAAACCTATCTTTTTATCAAGAATATCACAAACAAGAGTCACTACATCAATATTCTGTTTTTCATTGTTACCACCGATATTGTAACAGTGCCCGTTGTCTCCTTTTTTTACCACCTCTACTATCGCTTCACAATGATCCTTCACATACAGCCAGTCACGAACATTTTTTCCATCACCGTACACGGGAAGTTTCCTGCCTCGCATACTGTTATTAAAAATCAGGGGAATAAGCTTTTCCGGGAACTGGTATGGACCGTAGTTGTTTGAGCAGTTGGTTATGCGCACAGGCAAACCGTAGGTATGGAAATATGCGTTTGCAAGATGATCAGAAGAGGCCTTTGACGCGGAATAGGGGGAACTGGGATCAAATGGTGTCGTTTCCTTAAAATAACCTGTCTTTCCTAGAGAGCCGTACACTTCATCTGTACTCACATGCAGAAAACATGGCCTCTCTACCTGCGAACTTTCCCCGATCCAAAATTTTCTGGCCGCCTCGAGCAGTGTAAATGTACCGACTATATTGGTCTGAATAAATGCAGCCGGACCGGTGATAGACCTGTCGACATGGGATTCGGCGGCAAAATGAACGACAGTATCTATTTTTTCATCGGAAAAAATAGTCTGTACAGTTGCTTCATCACAGATATCACCTTTAATAAACCGATAATTGTCTCCATCGGGTAGAGACTGCAAATTCTTTAAATTACCCGCATAAGTCAGTTTATCGAGATTTATTACCCGCCAGTCACTATATTTATCAAGCAACAAATGAATAAAGTTGGTACCGATGAAGCCGCAGCCACCGGTCACCAGAACAGTTCGTCTATTTTTCATCTTTTCTGTTTTCTATTTGCATTATTGTTAAAAGAACATACCTTATCCAGATTTTGTCACTGTCTTTATAATAGGTTCATTACATAAATTAAAGCCCTTTCATCCAACCATGAGTAAACAACTCCATAAAGAAATAGCCAAAAGAAGAACTTTCGGAATCATCAGTCACCCCGATGCCGGCAAAACAACCCTCACTGAAAAGCTGCTCCTTTTTGGCGGCGCCATAAATATGGCGGGCGCAGTCAAATCCAGAAAAGTTGAGAGGCACGCAACGAGTGACTGGATGGCAATTGAACAGGAACGCGGCATTTCCGTCACCACCTCTGTAATGAAGTTCACCTATAAAGATTTCGAAGTGAACCTGCTCGATACTCCCGGCCATCAGGATTTTTCGGAAGACACTTACAGGGTGCTGACCGCCGTTGACTCAGCAATTATGGTAATCGACAACGCAAAAGGTGTTGAAAAACAGACAGAAAAGCTGATGGAAGTGTGCCGAATGCGTAACACTCCGATTATAACCTTTATAAACAAACTTGATCGGGAAGGTATGTCTCCTCTGGATATTATGGGAGAAATCGAGGAAAAACTGCAGATAGAATGTACTCCTCTCTCCTGGCCGATCGGCATGGGAAAAAGATTCAAAGGGGTTTACAATATTTTCCATAAAACGCTGCATCTTTTTACTCCGGGTCAGGCTGTCCTCAATCAGCAGGGTGTGCTCATCGACGATCTCACTGATCCCAAGGTTGATTCATTGCTGGGCCCTCAGGCAACAGCAGAATTAAGAGAAGATATTGAGCTTCTCGAAGGAGCAGCCAATCCTTTCCAATACAATCACTACCTCAACGCAAGTCAGACTCCAGTATTCTTTGGAAGTGCCATAAATAATTTTGGTGTCCAGGAAATGCTTGACGCCTTTGTGGAAATGGCTCCTCCTCCCGGGATCAGACAGGCAGTCAGCAGAGAAATTGATCCCAAAGAAGAAGCTTTTTCAGGTTTCGTCTTTAAAATCCAGGCGAATATGAATCCGGCCCATCGCGACCGCATCGCTTTTTTTCGTATCTGTTCCGGTAAATTCACCCGGGGGATGAAAGTTAGACACCATCGTTTAGGGAAAGATATAACTCTTTCCAATGCCACTATATTCATGGCCCAGGAAAGAGAGAATGTCGAAGAAGCATGGCCGGGTGACATAATAGGATTACACAATCACGGCACCATCAAGATAGGTGATACCTTTACCCCGAAAGAAGTATTAAAATTCACAGGTATCCCCAACTTTGCTCCAGAACATTTCCGCCGAGTACTTCTTAAAAATCCGTTAAAAATGAAACAGTTACAGAAGGGGTTAATTCAACTGGCAGAGGAAGGTGCCATTCAGGTTTTCCGCCCGATTATAGGCTCAGACTATATTATGGGAGCAGTAGGCGTTTTGCAATTTGAAGTGACAATGGCACGCCTGAAGAACGAATATGGTGTAGATGCTATTTACGAACAGGTAAACTACCAGGCCGCACGCTGGGTCCATAGCGATGACAGAAAAGCAATGGAAGAATTTGAACGGAAAAATCAGGGTTCTCTTGCCAAAGATTCCGAGGGTTTTCTAACCCACCTGGCACAAAGTGAATGGATGCTCAACTACTTTATGGAAAAATGGCCGGCAATTACCTTTGAGAAAACCCGTGAAAATATATAGAAAAATCCTGATGCACTTAAAACACACTTGTACTTAGAGGTTGAACAACCCGGTTTTGTTATTTTTCATCAACAAAAACGAGAGCAGACCCCTCCGTTAATGCCTGAGCACTCTTTTTCCGGGCAACAGTAATAATACGCTGAATAGTCCCCCTGGACACGCCCATACTCAGCCCGGCTTCTTCCTGGGTCATCCCCTCACAATCACATAATCGAAGTGCTTCCAGTTCATCACGGTGCAAAGAAATCTGCTCAAGTTCGGACAGCGGTGTGCCCGTAGGCTTAAAAGCGCGACCGCAGAAATTTCCCTGGCAGCGTCTGAGTTTTTTGGGTCTTGGTGACATAGTTTCCAACCATTAAGAAAAGGCTACCTTGAAAGAAAGAGTTTGTAATAATATACCTTCGGACGATGGTGCGCGTGCATATGCACGGTAGCTTCCATCTCTACCATTGTCAAGGGACAAACGTTTCTTTCCGCACAAACCACAAAAATACGGCAGTATGGTGAGAGGCAAGGAACTAACAAGCAATAGACAAGACGAACCTAATCAGGTAAATTATCCCAATCTCCTTTGAGAAAAGAATCACCTTGAACCTTTTAACACTCTTTCAACCACCTTTGCAGTTTTCCATTTACAACTGATTATGTATCATAAAACCCTGATAATTCTTCTTCTTTTCATTATATTTCCATTCCCACCCACATACTCACGCGCCGAACCTGTACAAAAACGGATAGTCAGCATCGAAGAACTAACGGCCACAACTTCAGAAAAACACCTTCTTCTTTTTGCTACTCTGAAAAACAGTTTTACATCCGAAATGGTTGAAATACTCGACAGTGGCATCCCATTGCATTTCACCTTCTATATCGAATTGCACAAGACAGCAGAAAATGTACCGGATGAGCAGATTATAGCACTCACGCTGCAGCACAGCATGGTCTTTGATACCCTCAAAGAGAATTACAAGGTCACTCTTGAAGAGGAAAAAAACAAAACTCACACTTTCCGGTCTCTTTTCGAGGCCCAGAAATTAATTAATGAAATTAATGGAATAGAGGTAATACTACTCTCACAACTCATCCCCGACAACCTCTACAAACTAAAAATCCGGGCAGAACTCTACCGAAAAACTTTACCCATGAGCCTGCATAACGTGCTTCCCTTTTTCTCCTGGTGGGATGTAAAAACTGGCTGGCATACTATTGAATTCAAGTATTAAGGTAGAGCAACTGAGATGGAACAAATTCTTGCCGGAGACAAAGCAGCCAATAAACGGCAATACACAGCCAGGCAGCGGCACCAGAAACGCAAATTAATCAGACGAACAATCCTCTTTTGTATTCTTCTCATTCCATTTTTTATCTGGATTCAAAGCGTATTACTAAAAGAAGAATTTGCGCTGCCATTCGACAATAATATCCTCATCTTTGCACTGATCAATGTAAATGTTCTCCTTGTCCTGTTTGTGCTCTTCCTTGTACTCCGAAATCTGGCTGAACTCCTTTTTGATCGACGGATCAACAGACTGGGCAGTACCCTCAAGACCAAACTCATCGCTTCCTTTCTCTCACTGACCCTCATCCCCACTATTCTTCTATTTTTTGTCGCCCTGCAGTTTGTGTCCACCAGCATGGATTACTGGTTCAATGACAATATTGAAGATTCACTGACAGAATCTCTCAAACTGGCCCAATCTCTTCTTCACGACAAAGAAGATCAGGTTACCCGGATGAATAAAGGCTTAGCGGAGCGTCTCAAGCAACTGGACATATCGTCCTATTCAGCTGAAACTATAAACAAAACCCTTGAAAAAGTATTCAGCTTGAACACCATAAACGGGCCAGACAGTCTCACCCTTATAACCAACGATAAAAACCTGGAAATTGCCGTCCGCGGACCTACTCTTCGCAACATTATCCTGCCGAAAATTTCGATGACCATGATCCAGCGTATACGAGAAGAACATAGCAGAGAAACAATCATCCAAGAGATGCAGCAAGGTGATCTTGTAAGTTGCGTAGCCGAAATCCAGATTGGCAACAAACAGCTCGGCAAAGCCATCCTGGTCACCTCTCTACTTCTCAAAAAAGAGCAACTCGCAAGAATGACGACAATTTCCCAGGGGATTGAAGGTTATCGGCAGCTGAAACATTTCAAAGAGCCGTTTAAATTCTGGCTGCTGATCATTCTTCTCATCGTCACCCTGCTGGTCATCTTCGCAGCTATCTGGTTTGGTCTCTACATTGCCCGCGGTATAACCGAGCCTTTAGAAAAGCTGGTTCTGGCTACACGGCGGGTAGCCGAAGGAGACCTGGAATTTGAAATGGAACGAGAGTCAAATGATGAAATGGGCCTCTTGGTTGACTCCTTTAACAAAATGACCATCAACCTGAATTCAAGCAACAAAAGTCTCGCTGAAACTCACACAGCACTCCAGTTGAGTTCGCAGGAAAGTGAACAACGCCGAAGGTACACAGAAATCATATTGCAGAATGTCTCCGCCGGAGTCATCTCCCTTAACGAAACCGGTCAAATAACAACCATTAACCGGTTTGCCGAAAAACTGCTCAATATAGACAAAACTCTCTTTATCGGTCTAAACTTTAATAACATTCTTCCCCCCTATCAAGCTGCGATTATCCAGGGGTTTATTGACGAATTGCATGACACCGGCAAAATCACGGTTGAACAGCATATCAGACTCAACGTACTGGGGAAAAGCTATTCTCTGCTGATTAATTTCACCAGCCTCAAAGATGAGAAGGGGAACCCTCTCGGCTTTGTGCTCGTCTTCGACAACCTTACCAAACTTGAAAAAATGCAGCGCGTAGCAGCCTGGCGAGAGGTCGCCCGGCGCATTGCCCATGAAATAAAAAATCCACTCACCCCAATTCAACTCTCGGCACAACGCCTTCGTCGACGATATCCTGAGATTCTGACAGAAAAGAATAATGTTTTTGATCAGTGTACCAGGACAATCATTACCCAGGTAGATGAACTCAAGCAGCTGGTCAGCGAATTCTCACAATTTGCACGCATGCCCAAGGTGCAGAAATCCCAAAACAACTTACCCCGCCTGGCGGAAGACACCTTGATTCTATATAAGGAGGCACACAAGCATATACAATTCACCTGTACTGAGACTGAAACCATTCCCATCTTCAGTTTTGACAGGGAACAGATTAAAAGATGCCTTATTAATCTCATTGAAAATGGAGTTGCAGTTTTACCTGACGGCGGTACTATAAATATAGAAATTTCCCCTGATGAGGAGATGGAGAATGTATTTATCAAGGTGTACGACGATGGCCCTGGAATATCTAAACTGAATAAACTGAAGCTCTTTGAACCTTATTTTTCAACCAAAAAAACGGGGACAGGACTGGGGCTGGCAATAGTTTCTACTATAATTTCAGACCATAACGGTTATATCCGCGTCCAGGACAACGAACCGAGGGGCTCGGTCTTTATAATTGAGCTGCCGCTTATAAACATTGAAATTGATGGGATCATCCCCTCCCATCCTCTTCCACATGATACTACCGGATAACTCCAATGAACAAACGTATCTTGCTAATAGATGATGAAATCAGTATTCAGAAATCGCTCTCAGGTATTCTCGAAGACGAAGGTTTTGCCTCTATATGCGCCTCTTCTGCTGAAGAGGGCCTTGAGTTACTGGAAACGTGGAATATAGACCTGATTCTCCTCGATATCTGGTTAGGGGATAATATGGATGGAATGACTGCTCTCGAAAAAATTAAAGAGAAGTTTGATATACCCGTCATTATGATCTCCGGTCATGGTACAATTGAAACAGCGGTGCAGGCCACCCGTAAAGGTGCCTATGATTTTATTGAAAAACCGCTTTCCTATGACAAAATCATCCTCGCTATCACGAATGGATTGCGCTTTGCAAAACTCGAACGCGAGAATATCCTCCTTAAACAGGGGGGCAGAACACAGCCGATTCTAACGGGTGAGTCAGAACCAATAAAAGCACTGAAAAAGCAGATTGAATTGGTAGCCCCCACTGACGCCTGGGTGTTGATCAGAGGCGATCATGGAACAGGTAAAGAACTCGTTGCCCAATCCATCCACAGACAATCTCTCTCGAGTGATCAGCCGATGATAGAGGTCAACTGTGCCGCAATACCTGAAGAGCTTATTGAATCAGAACTTTTTGGCCACGAGAAAGGTTCTTTTACAGGTGCCCACACCAGTAAAAGAGGAAAATTCGATCAGGCTGATGGCGGGATTCTCTTCCTTGATGAAATAGGGGACATGAGTCTCAACACCCAGGCAAAGATACTCCGCATTTTGCAGGAACAGAAATTTGAGAGAGTTGGTGGCAATAAAACAATACAGGTCAATGTCCGGGTGCTCGCGGCAACCAATAAAAATCTCGAGGAAGAGATTGAAGTTGGAAACTTCCGAGCAGACCTCTTCTGGAGACTGAACGTCGTCCCAATCCATGTCCCCTACTTAAAAGATCGTCTGGAAGATATTCCTTTGCTGGTCAAATCACTCATGCAGAGCCTCGTCACAAAGGGATTGAAAAATAAAGAATTTACCCAGGATGCCCTGCAGATGCTCA
>DAOVUU010000092.1 GCA_030632405.1 Desulfobulbaceae bacterium
ATGTTCTTTTTGATCTGCTTTGCCATGTCAAAATACAGTCGCCACCTGGAAGAAAAGCTTTCGACCGGCCATAATAATTGAGCTGATAAACTCACAGGATTGAAAACATGACAGAAATAAAAACGCAAGAAAACACTGAGCAACTCGTATCTGCCGCTTCCACCGAAGTTATCATTGATTTCAACAAGGTCAATAAGTGGTACGGCGATTTTCACGTGTTAAAAGACATTAATCTTAAAGTTCACAAGGGTGAGCGGATCGTGGTCTGCGGCCCTTCAGGGTCTGGAAAATCAACCCTTATCCGCTGTATCAACCATCTTGAGAAACATCAAAAGGGCAGCATCGTTGTCGATGGCATAACGCTAAACCAAAATATGAAGAACATTGACCATATTCGCACTGAAGTTGGTATGGTATTTCAAAACTTCAATCTGTTTCCCCATCTGACCATTCTGGAGAACCTCACCCTGGGCCCGATCTGGACACGGAAAATGCCTAAATCCGATGCTCAAACCAGCGCCATGAAGTATCTTGAACGGGTTAAGATCCCAGAACAGGCCGACAAATTTCCCGGCCAACTTTCAGGCGGCCAGCAGCAGCGCGTGGCCATTGCCCGCTCTTTGTGCATGAACCCCAAAATTATGTTGTTTGACGAACCGACTTCAGCGCTCGACCCGGAGATGATCAAGGAAGTTCTTGACGTCATGATTGAGCTGGCCGACACAGGAATGACTATGATCGTGGTAACCCACGAGATGGCCTTTGCCAAGACCGTCGCAGACCGTGTGATTTTTATGGATGAGGGTGATATAGTAGAGGAAAATGAACCTAACGAATTTTTCAACAACCCCCAGCATGAGCGAACTCAACTGTTCCTCAGTCAGATACTCTGATCTTTCAGCATTACATTGAAGACTCTCGCTAGGAGGGTGGTTCAGCCGGATTATTGTAAGAATTGATAGTACCCGATTATAAGAAAATGTCAGATTGGGTCACGATTTCTGCAGATTATGTGAAACTGCTAAACTGGGTAAACCGTTTTTGAAAGGGACCTGACTCTTTCTGACCATCAAGCATTTTACGCAGCATCTGCCACTCTTTTTGGGCTACTTTCAATTCATTTCTCAAAACCTGCTGTTCTTTGCTGGAATTCTTTTCGATTTCCTTTAAAATCCTGTCTACGTTTTGCTTTGCACGATAGAGTTCAAGAGCAATCGCTTTTATTGACATTCCACTCTCCTCTGAAATTCGTCCTTTTCAACCGCCGCTTTCAGGATTCGAAAAACTTCACGATAATGACCATGAATTCGGGTTCTGACGTACTGGTACACAGATTTTCTCAAATCACCTTCGTCAAATGAATATCGGTCCACAGCTGCGTCAATTTCCTCTCCTGACCAATCCGGCTCCCACACCAATCCATGCTGCAGACAATCCTGTCGATCATCAATTGCCTCGTTGATTATCACATCACGAAGCCTCTCCGCTTCCTTGTGTACAATATTGTTCTTTAGCTGTGACCCCTTTTTATCAGCAAGAAAATATAAAATTTCATCTACTTCCTCCGACCTCATTATCTTGGCCAGATATTTAATCTGCCTCTTTCTTGCCCCGCCTTTAAGCCCCCTGCAGGCAATAATCGCATTTTTCAGGTCTTTACTGCCCGGGAAATTTTTCAGATCCTTATCTGAGAGAAGGGCAATTTCTTCAGCCCCCTCCTCTTCCTGTTTAAATCTTCTTTTTCTAGCTGATTTGCTGATTCGTTCTGTCATGTTTAAACTCTATGTTAACTTCTGCAGAAAATTGTTTTTTACCTGACTGCGTAAAAAGTCAGCCTACTTTTCCGATAGTTCACTCTCTAATTGCAAAAGAGCAGGTTCATATTCTTCCGGCTGTTGATATCCAAGCAGGGTGCAGATAGTTGCGGCAACATTTGCCAACCCGGGTTCTTTCACATCAGCCAAAACAAACGTATTTAACCCACTGAAATCACGAACAACAAATGGCACAGGACTGAGGGTATGGGCAACCATCGGAATAATCTTGCCATTGTTTTCTCTCCACATACAATCAGCATTGCCATGATCGGCAGTAATTATGGCAATGCCACCTGCATCCCGTATGGCCCCGAGGAGTCTTTTCAAACAGATATCAACCGTTTCAACAGCAATCCGTATTGAAGCAGTAAATCCGGTGTGACCCACCATATCTGCGTTGGGATAGTTCAAACGGATAAAGTCATATTGACCTGTTCGTATGGCGTCGATCACCTTGTCGGTGATTTCTGCAGCCTTCATCCACGGTCGCTCATCAAAAGTCACTTTGTCTGACGAAATTTCCACATATTTTTCATATTTTTGGTCAATATACCCTGTCTTGTTTCCATTCCAGAAATAGGTCACATGACCAAATTTCTGAGTTTCGGAAATAGCATAGGAAGAAACTCCCGCTGCACAGAGATACTCCCCTAAAGTGTTGTGTATAGCGGGTGGCTCCACCAGATAATTCCTGGGGATTTTTGCGTCACCGTCATACTGCATGATCCCGGCATAAAATACTTCCGGTAATCGAATCCTGTCAAATTCAGAAAAATCGTCCTCTTCAAAGGCACGTGATATTTCAATCGCACGATCTCCCCTGAAATTAAAGAAAATAACAGCATCACCATCTTCGATAGTACCAACAGGAATATCATTTTCGGCTATCACAAAACTTGGCATATACTGGTCCATTAATTCATGATCCTCTGAATAATAGAGTTCAACAGCCTCCCCGGCAGACTCAAAACGACGTCCCACCCCTAGAACATGTGCCTTCCATCCCTGTTCAACAACGGACCAGTCAGAATTATAGCGGTCCATAGTGGTGACCATTCTTCCACCGCCGGATGCAATGCGATAATCGAAATCATTGTGGGATAGCTGCTCTAATTTTTTTTCCAATGGTCGAATATATTCAAGTGCACTTTTAGGCGCCACATCTCGACCATCCAATAAAGTATGAACCCTTACTCTTTTAAACGATTCGACAGAACATTGTTCTAATAAAGCATAGAGTTGGTTTATATTGCTATGTACATTGCCATCAGAAACCAAGCCTATGAAATGAACGGTGCCGTTATTCTGAGCACATCTTCTTATCCTTCCCCAGGATTTTCCTGAAAAAGCCGCTCCGGATCCAATTGCTTCATTGACAAGTTGTACCCCCTGGGAAAAAATTCTACCGGCGCCCAGGGCATTATGACCAACCTCCGAATTTCCCATATCCTCGTCAGAGGGCAGACCTACGGCAGTGCCGTGTGCTTTTATTTTTAACATTAAACGTGTATTTAACACCCCGTCAAGAAAGGGTGTGTTTGCCATATATACACCATTACTTTCATCCTCTGGCCCCAGACCAACACCGTCCATAATAATGGTGACGACTGGGCCTGAGAGTTGTTTATGCCCTGAAAGAAGTTTGAGTTTTTGTGCCGCCATTTTATCACCTTTAAATAAACCCTACGTTCAAATATCTTTTTTAACAGTAAACCACATTAATTTTGATATAATCAGCGCAGTGCTTTAAGATAGGAGTTTTAATATAAAGCCAATACCCATTAATGCTTTTTTATAAGTTAAACTGACAACCTACCATGCAAGATCATAGCTCGCTGCCAAAGCTCACTTTTACAGTTAACAGCCAGGATCTCCCTTTCTATACCACTCTATTACAGTCAGGAGTAGAAATAAAGGGTTCGAGCAGTGAAACCATGGGACATTTTTTAGGCAGGTTACCGGGGTTTACCGTTGACTACATCTCCGATACGGTTCAAACTCTATTTTTAAATGGCACGGCCGTTGATGACCTGACAACAGAACTTGGCCCCGGAGCCCCTGTTCTTGCAATTTCCGCCGCAATGCCCGGCCTTGCCGGGGCAATTTTCAGGCGAAACAGTTTCCATGCCGCCCTACGCACATCAACTGAAAATGTAATCGCATCCGGCAAAAAAACAGAACCTGTTTTTGTCACGCTGAAACTCTTTAACAGCATAGCCTTGGAAAGGGGAATAGAACTCCTCTATATTGGCGTCTGTGTCAAAACGCTCAATCTCAATAACTTTCTCGCAAAGAGAACGGGCCTCTTTAATAAAGTGCTGCAGATGGAGTTGTCAAACGGCCTTATCGATAGAGAAGATCTGCTCACATTTCTAGCTGAAAACCAAAAGATTAAACTCAAAATCACAACACCCTATGGCTGAATTGGAAGATACCAGAGACATGCTTGGCCGTGCTGGACTTATTACAGTTGCCAGAGCCTTACAAATCCTGTTGAACCACCTTAACGTTGTTCCCTTAAAAAGTGAAACTGTCCCTTTGAATGAAGCCTTCGATCGGATTCTCAGCAACTCCGTAATTTCTCCAGAAGATCTACCCGCATCTGCCCGGTCAACTATGGACGGTTTTGCTGTGCGTGCGGCAGACACATTTGGAGCCAGCCAATCCATGCCCTGTTATCTGAACATAACAGGAGAGGTTAAAATGGGATCTGAGCCGATCATGAAGGTTGAAAAAGGCTGTTGTTTTAAAATTCCGACAGGAGGCCTTTTGCCCCCTGGTGCAGACAGTGTGGTTATGTTTGAACATACTGTACCGGTTGATGATACAATGATTGAGATTGTAAAAGGAAGCGGTACCGGCACAAACCTTGTTCAGCGGGGAGAAGATATTATCCAAAACAGCGAAGCACTCCCGGCAGGTCATCTTCTGCGACCACAGGACCTGGGCTTACTCGCAGGGCTTGGGATTGCAGAAGTGACAGTGGCCAACACAATCAGTGTTGGCATAGTCTCTACCGGCGATGAAATTATCCCTTATACCGAAGCCCCTCAACCTGGTCAGATACGTAATATTAACAGTATTACACTTGCAGGAATGATCAGACGTGCCGGTGGCAGGTATATTGACTATGGTATTGTTTCCGACCAGAGGGAAATATTCTTCCCCGCCCTGAAAAAAGCAGTAGAAGAAAATGACATCGTCCTCTTTTCCGGAGGAAGCTCAGTGGGTGTAAGAGATCTGGGTGAAGAGGCTGTTGAAGCTCTCGGCCCCCCAGGTGCATTTGTCCATGGAGTTGCACTGAAGCCCAGCAAACCCATTCTAATGGGTCTCAGTGGTACCACTCCTGTTTTTGGCCTTCCCGGACACCCTGTTTCGGCTCTGGTCTGTTTCGACCTCTTTATCAAACCTGCCATACATAAACTCAGCGGCAGAAGCTGTAGTAACGAAATTCCTCAACCGGCGCTACCTGCAATACTTGTCAGAAACATAAACTCGGCACCCGGCAGGAGAGATATCGTACGCGTAAAATTAGAATTTGAGAATGGCACCTGGGCCGCCCATCCTATCATGGGGAAATCGGGCTCAATTTCAACCCTATCCAGAGCCCATGGCTACTTTTTTATAGATGAGGAAAGCCAGGGTATTTCTGAAGAAACAGTAGTTGAGGTATATTTATACCAATGAGTAAAAGAAATGTGTACGTAAGCAATATGCCCCTTTCTGAAGCAAAAGAAATCTGGGAAAAAACCCTTCAGGAAAACGGCTTCCTCTCACAGAAATCTGTAGAATTCGTTGCTGTAGATGATTGTCTGGGCAGGGTTACTGCTGAACCTGTTTTTGCATTCAGGTCCTCCCCCTCCTATAATGGCGCAGCAATGGATGGCATAGCCATACGCTTTACCGACCTGAGCACTGCCAGTGAAGCATCACCTGTTCGTTTGCAAAAAGGACAATATGCACCTGTCAACACAGGAAACAGTATCCCCCGTGAATTTAATGCGGTGGTGATGATAGAAGATGTCCATCAGGTGGATGAAGATGAGGTAGAGCTTCATATGCCGGCCACACCATGGCAGCATGTTCGAACCATCGGGGAGGATCTTGTAGCCACCGAACTCATTCTTCCTGAAGGCCATGAAATTCGTCCCATCGACCAGGGAGCAATGCTCTCTACAGGTGTGACACAAATTACGGTCCAACGTCCTCCAAAAGCCCATGTTATCCCCACCGGAAGTGAGCTGATTCAACCGGATAAAACCCCTGAAGCCGGAAATATTATTGAATTCAACTCACGTATTCTTGCCGGTTACCTCAAACAATGGGGTGCTGAAGCAACACGGGGATTACCTGTAACAGATGACCAGGACAGGCTCAAGCAGGCAATTAAGGCAGCGGCAGAAGAAAATGATATTGTCATCCTGAATGCTGGTGCTTCCGCGGGAACAAAAGATTTCAGCGCAAAAGTGCTTGCTGAAATAGGTGAAGTAGTCATTCATGGGGTAGCAATCAAACCGGGGAAACCTGTCATCCTGGCAATTGTAGGTAAAACACCGGTTATCGGATTACCCGGTTATCCCGTCTCTGCCCTTCTGACTATGCGTCTCTTTGTTCAGGAGATGATTTCAGGTTTTTCTGGAAAGGAGCTACCTCGGCCTCAGATGGTCGAAGCTATTATGTCAAGACCTCTTCACTCCTCCATGGGGGTTGACCAGTTTGTCCGAATAACCCTGGGCAAGGTAGGAAAAAATCTGATGGCTACTCCTTCAGGTAAAGGTGCCGGTTCCGTCATGTCTCTTGTCAGAGCTGACGCATTACTTACCATCCCGGCAGGCAGTGAGGGGGTCGGCGCCGGCGAAAAAATTCATGTTGAAATGCTGCGATCCCAGAGCGAGGTTGACGCTACGCTTGTCTTTATTGGAAGCCATGACAATATTCTCGATCTACTCGCCAATCAGCTCCACCTGCAGCGGCCTGTTGTCCGTATCTCCTCCGCCCACGTCGGCTCCATGGGTGGAATTATGGCCATCAGGCGCGGTGAAGCTCATATTGCTGGCTGTCACCTTCTCGATGAGTCCACTGGTGAATACAATGTTTCGTTCATTAAACGTTTTTTAAAAGATGTTCCCCTGCAGCTTATCAATCTCTGTTACCGGCAGCAAGGCTTGATTGTAGCTAAAGGAAACCCCAAAAACATCAAAGGATTTGAGGATCTTGCCGGCGGCGAACACATATTTATCAACCGGCAGAATGGTGCCGGGACCAGGCTTTTAACTGACAAAATTCTATCGGAAAAAGGTATAGATTCGTCCACTATCCCAGGATATGGTCATGAAGAATACACACATATGTCAGTGGCGGCTTCTGTTGCCAATGGCAGTGTCGATGCAGGGCTCGGCATCCTGGCCGCAGCCAATGCTCTTGATCTTGATTTTGTACCGATTGCGGAGGAGCGGTATGATCTTATTGTTCCAATCTCTTTCCAGAACGACGAAAAAATCAAGGTTATACTTGACCTGATACGCACAAATGCCCTTTTCCACGACAGAATCATCAGTTTAGGAGGTTATGACCTCCGTGATTGCGGCAAGATCATGTACGAACAGTGATATTCACCGGATTGTTTTAAAAAAATTGCAACTGTTCGATTGGGGCTGGCAATAGAAAGGGAAGCATTAGGTCGTCAAACAGATACCCCTAAAAAGGTATGATACACTCGTAAAAAGGATATTAGAAGTCAAATCTAGTAAAGGAGAAAATCATGGCAGAAAAAATTTTTCGTATCAATATGTCTGATCTCACCACTTCCATTGAAGATGTGCCCGAAGAATGGGCAGGTCATGGTGGACGTGGTCTTACCTCCACAATTGTGGCGGCAGAAGTAAAACCAACATGCCACCCGCTGGGACCAAACAACAAACTTGTTATCGCACCCGGACTCCTCTCCGGAACTATTGCCGCCAACTCCGGGCGACTCTCAATTGGTGCCAAGAGTCCATTAACCGGTACTATAAAAGAATCGAATGCAGGTGGAACGGCAGCCCAGATCCTTGCCCGCGCTGGCTGTAAAGCAATTATCATTGAAGGTCAGCCTGCAGGTGATAAATGGTACAGCCTCAGTCTCACGACCGATTCAATCACCATAAATGAAGAGACCGAACTGGTAGGAAAGGGTAATTTTACCGTTCTCGAAGTCCTTGAAAGTCGGCTTGCAGGAAAACCTGCTATCCTTACCATTGGCCAGGCGGGTGAAATGAGGCTGAGCAGCGCCAACATCTCTATAAAAGATCCGGATGGAAACCTGCGATCCAGTGGTCGAGGTGGGCTCGGCGCCGTAATG
>DAOVUU010000083.1 GCA_030632405.1 Desulfobulbaceae bacterium
TTACCGGAGTGTGGGTACTCATAATCGTCATGGCCGGAATAAGTGATCGTAACGAACACCCCGATGAGTACGTCCATTTGTATGCTGCTTCATATTATGATGATCACTGGCTGCCTCCAGTATTGGAGGATAAGGCGATTCGGAATAGTTACAGTGTGTATGGCATTTCACGGCTGAATAATGGTGAAATCTATTATCTTTTTGCGGGTAAATTTCACAAACTGCTTGAGAGCTTTAGAATCCCAGAATATTTTTCGTTGCGGATATTCAATATTTTCCTTTTTGGTTTGATACTGCTCTATACGATTAAAAACAGTTATGCAAGGATGGTAGCCATACCTTTTCTTCTTTCATCTCAGATATGGTATCTTTTCAGCTACTGTAGCTCAGACGCTTTTTCTCTTTTTATCACCTTTCTGGTCGGATGTGAACTGGTGATCCCTGCGAGCCTGCTTAATCGATTTTTAAAAGGCGACCGGGGACGTTTTTTCCCGGGGCTGCTGTTATTAGGGGTTCTGTTCGGCTGTCTTTTCCTGTTGAAAAGAAACTATTATCCCTTCATTGCTTTTTTCTATCTCTGCCTGGGAGCACAGCTTTTGTTTAATACTCCAACCCCCCTGGAGAAAAAAGCTGGTTTTAAGCGGCTGGCAGCCGTTACTATAACGGGCCTTCTTTTTTTCGGTCTGCACCTGGCTGAAGGCTATCTGGTTAACGGCTTTGACCGGAATACGAGAATAGCCGAGCTACGCGAAAAGTTAGCCGACCCCATGTACAAACCGAGCAGGGAACTGGATAAAAAATATCACACTCTGTATAAAAAGGAGAGGGGGACTACCTTAGTGGATATGGTCACAGTTGACCGCTGGTTTGAGAAATCTTTTCGGAGTAGTTTTGGTGTATTTGGCTATTTTACCATC
This sequence comes from Desulfobulbaceae bacterium, assembly GCA_030632405.1. Lineage (GTDB taxonomy): Bacteria > Desulfobacterota > Desulfobulbia > Desulfobulbales > Desulfocapsaceae > Desulfomarina. Next base: position 918 of record DAOVUU010000083.1, read on the forward strand.
TCTGCTCCGCAAACCTATTATGATCTGGTACGCTGGACAGGCGTGGGTTTGCTACTCTTTGTTTTTGGGTCAATTTTTTTACGGGGCGGCCTGGTGAACAGTACATTTGCTTTTTCTCTATTTGTGCTGTCAGGTGCACTGATTGCCGCTTCTTTTTACCATTCCTGGACGAAGGATTTTCAAGCTCAGGGCAGATATCTTCTGCCGATAGTACCGATGCTTGGTATCCTCTATGCCCGTACCCATAAGATTATTTACAAGCCATTGTTGATTCTTGGTGTGAGTGGCATGTATCTCCTGGGAATATATTCCTTTATTTTTCAGGCTCTGCTGAGAATTCCCAAGGTTGTATTATGATGGCGTCGTAAAAACTCTCCATCTGCTTCGTTGCTGCAAATTTTCTATCATAACGACGTACCTTAGTACGCCGAAATAATAGAAAATTTGCGCGCCTTACATATGAAGTTTTTTACTTAGCCAACTGGAATTTTTGGTTTTTACGAGATTGTCATATTATGATATGCATTAAGAATAGGGTGAAAATATGAGTGATAGACCGGTAGCTGCCGGAAAGAGCAGTTTTGATTTAATAGATAAGCAAGAGGCATTTGCAATTATTGCTATACAACCGCATTCAAGTTTTCTTGATCTGGCTTGCGGTGCTGGTAATTACTGCACTGAAATTGCAAATCGCATTGGCGAAAAAGGAACAGTTTATGCGATTGATCTCTGGCAGGAGGGAATTGATACACTAAATCAGAAAATCAGCACAGGAGGTATAAAGAACATTAAAACGATACTGGCGGATATAACCACTGAACTGCCGGTTGAAGAGAACTCTATTGATTCATGTTTAATGGCAACAATACTGCATGATTTATCAAAAAATGGTCAACAGGCAGCGATTGGAGAAGTTGCTCGACTCGTAAAACCCGGTGGCATGCTCAATATTCTCGAATTTAAAAAAATTGAGAAAGGGCCCGGCCCACCATTGAGGATAAGAATGGATGAGCAGGAAATCGAAGTACTTGTAACAAAATATGGTTTTACAAAGGTTGCAGGGGGCGATGTTGGAGACTTTAATTATCTGGTCAAATATGTAAAATCGCCTGATATATCACTTTAAGGTAATCTTTTCTATCCGCAGGAGTTTCTTTTTCAATTCCAGGCCGCCGCCAAAACCGGTAAGGGAACCATCATTGCCTATTATGCGGTGGCAGGGAACAATAATGGGGATAGGATTTTTCCCATTTGCTCCTCCCACTGCTCTGCACGCTTTCGGATTATCGATACGTTCTGCTATCTCTCCATAACTTGCCGTCTCGCCATAGGGGACTTGTCGCAGCTCCTGCCAGACCCTGCGTTGAAAATCAGTGCCTTTAAGACGCATTTTTACCTTGAAGCTCCGTCGATCTCCCGCAAAATATTCCTCAAGCTGTTGCAGAACATCTGCAAAACATTCTTCGTCATGGTGCCAGTTATCTTCTATTACGGCATGATCAGCCGAGTTTGGAAAGTGAATTTCCTCCAGCAGCCCTTGCTCTCCGATTAACAGGAGCCGTCCTATCGGACTTTGGTAATAACAGTACTGCTTCATGTCTGTGTCTCCTGTTGCGGATATTTTTCTTTGAACGACAGTTTATTATACCTGTTTCCGTACTATACCAAATCCTTCTCCCGTTTAAATAAAATTATGTGTAATTGGTACTTGACATCTCCAGCCACGAGGTGTATTTTCTCACATATCGCCATATGACGATACGTCAATTTAGAGGCAAAGAGAGTGGCTATGAAACAGTTTATTCGTGTTATGAAAGCTCTGTCGGATCCTAATCGGGTTAGGCTCATAAAAATACTTGCTGTCAAACAGCTCTGCGTGTGTGAGCTGCAGGATCTTGTCGGGCTGGCCCAGTCGACGGTATCCAAACATCTGAAAGTACTGGAGGAGGCGGGACTGGTCGACTATCACAAGGAAGGTTCCTGGTTCATTTATCGGCTGACGGAAGGTGAAGAGTCAGATTATGCCGGTGTGATGCTGGAAAATCTGGAAGGCTGGCTGAGCGATGAACCGCAGCTGCAGGAGATGATAGCGAGAATCCCCCATGTCAACAGGGAACGAAGCTGTGTCGTATGATTTTAATGTAGGCATATTCAAGGAAAATACATATGGAAACACTAAAGAGCTGTGCGGGTGATGGTGATGGTCTCCCGGTAAGCAGCGTTGCAGGTAAGAAAAAAATAACAGTTCAGCAGCTTGGTTTTGGTCTGTTGGTCCTTGCTGTCTGGTACATTGTCTATAAACAGCTGCTTCCTTTTTCTCATTTTTTCTCTTACACCTTGCTCGGTCTTGATAGAGGAAGCCACCTGGGGGAGGCAATACAGTTCTTTGTCTATGACTCTCCAAAGGTTATGATGCTGCTCACCCTTATTGTTTTTATAGTGGGTATGATACGTTCTTTTTTTACCCAGGAACGAACCCGGAAATTTTTAGCCGGCAAACGGGAAACCGGGGGCAATGTAATGGCCGCACTACTTGGTATAGTTACTCCGTTCTGTTCTTGTTCAGCTGTACCGCTTTTTCTGGGATTTGTTCAGGCAGGGGTGCCTCTGGGTGTGACTTTTTCCTTTCTTATTGCAGCACCCATGGTCAACGAGATTGCGGTGGTTCTGCTATATGGTCTTTTGGGCTGGAAGGTCGCAGCAATTTACCTGACGACTGGACTCCTCATTGCCATGGTCGCAGGCTGGTTTATTGGCCGGTTAAAACTTGAACATCTCATAGAGGACTGGGTGCAGGAATTGAGAGCCGGGGAAGCTGTGGTCATCGAAGAGGATCTCGGGTGGTCTGATCGCATTGATCATGGTAAGGAGGCGGTCCGTGATATCGTCGGCAAGGTATGGATTTACGTTCTTGCAGGAATTGGTGTAGGTGCCCTGATTCACGGTTATGTACCTGAGGCTTTTATGGCATCTGTCATGGGTAAAGACGCTTGGTGGTCAGTACCTGTTGCTGTTGTAGTTGGTATCCCTATGTACTCCAATGCCGCAGGTATTGTACCGGTGGTTGAGGCACTCCTTGGCAAGGGTGCGGCACTTGGCACGGTACTCGCTTTTATGATGAGTGTTATTGCCCTTTCTCTGCCTGAAATGGTTATTCTCCGCAAGGTACTGAAACCCGGGTTAATAGCTGTCTTTATTGCGGTAGTCGGCTGTGGGATATTGTTTACCGGGTTTTTGTTTAATCTGATTATTTGAATGCAGCTTGCAGAACATAATGCCCTTCAGCCTATCTTTTGCTGATGGAAAAACTTTGTTTTTCCGATATATGTACATACAACACAATGAGGAAATAATATGGAAATAAAAATATGTGGACCAGGCTGTGCTTCGTGTGAAAAAACACATAAAATTGTTGAGGCAGCTGTTGCTGCAAAGGGTGTTGAGGCAACAATCAGTAAAGTCACTGATTTTCAGGAAATTGCCCAACTCGGCATTTTTTCAACTCCGGCAGTGGTCATTGACGGTAATGTGAAATCCGTGGGGAATATTCCTAAACAGGCTGAAGTTGAAGGATGGCTGGGTATGTAAAAGCAGTTAAAAGTTAAGAGTTAAAAGATAAAGGCAAAAAGATAAAAGATAAAAGACAAAATTTGAAATCTTGATTTTAGAGAAGTGGTTAACTTTTCGTTCAGGCACTGGATAGGCAATAGGGAGAACGTATGGCTGATGTGTTATGGAAAAAATTATCTCTTACCATGTGGCCATTGATACTCCTGTCGGTTTTGCTTGCAGGGTGCGATACGGGAAATAGCGGCAAGCCCGAAACACGAACTGTCATCCGTCTGGATAAACTTGCCCCTCTTCCGCCCAGAAAAGCCGTATTCGATGATGATATTATTCGCGTGGCGGTGGCAGCCATCCTCTCACCGACTGGTACCATTGATTCATATACTCCTCTTATGACCTATCTTGAGGACGTTCTGGGAAAGCCGGTTAAACTTGTGCAGAGAAAAACATATAAGGAGATTAATGATCTCCTGGCGAGGGGAAGTGTTGACGTCGCTTTTGTCTGCACCGGGGCCTATATTGAAGGGGTGAAAAAGGATATAATGACGATTCTGGTTGTCCCTGAAATTCATGGAAGAGTGACCTATCAGTCCTTTATGATTGTCCAGTCAGCTTCACCGTATCAAAGCTTTGAGGATCTCCGGGGGAAAATCTTTGCCTTCACAGATCCGATGTCTAATACCGGTTATTTTTATCCGCTTTCTCTGTTAAAAATGAAAGATGAGACCCCCGAATCGTATTTCAGGAGAACAATTTTTACCTATAGCCACGACCGTTCAATAAATGCGGTAGCCGACGGCGTTGCAGATGGTGCTTCCGTTGACAATCTCATTCTGGAGTATGCACGGCAGCGAGGTCCGGAATTATCTGACAGTATCAGGGTTATATGGGAGTCAGAAAAATTCGGTATGCCACCTGTCGTCGTACCTAAACAGCTTGAAGAGGAAAAGCGGTTGAAATTTGAGAAACTCTTTCTCGATATCACTAATAATGAGGCTGGACGAAGGGCGCTTAAATCACTCGGCATAGAAAAATTTGTCAGACCGGATCTCGCTCTTTATAATTTTTGAAATGATATTTGCCTCTTTCCAAAAGGATACTCTTTCGACTTTTTTAAATAAAATTAAAGAGAGTTTGTTCCGGGTTCCCCTGCGATATAAAATTATAGGGCTTGCTGTCGGGATGGTCGCTCTTTTCGGGACAGTAACTATTTTCAAAGTGCACACTATTTTAGTGTCCAATATGAAAGATCTCTTAAAAGATGAGAGTCTTTCTGTTGCCAGAGAACTGGCATCCCACTCCAAAGAATATATTCTTATCAATGATCTTTATGGACTGACCAGACTTCTCAAAGATATACAGAATAGTCGTCCTGAAGTACGGTATGCCTTTGTCGTTGATTCATATCACGAGGTTCTGGCGCATACTTTTTCAGGGGGGTTTCCTGGTGATCTTCTAAAGGGTGAGGATCATCTGGGGCTTCATGAACGAACGGTGTCGCTATTAACAAATGAGGGCGCAGTATGGGATACGTACTATCCCATATTTGAAGAGGATGGTCATGGAGGTGTACACGTTGGAATTACTGAAGCAGTGATGCAGCACCAGATATCCGATTTTTTGAGATCTCTCTTGATACATACTGTTATTGTCATGGCGATTGCTCTCATTTTGTCTGTGCTTCTAACACTTGTAATCACGAAACCGGTGAAAAAGCTTCTTGGTGCTACACGAGCTATAAGACATGGCAATTATGAATCTATAGTTGACACATTTCCTCAGGACGAAGTTGGGGATCTTGTTGTAGCTTTTAATGCGATGCTGGAACAGTTACAACAGGCGGATGTCGATCGCAGGGAAAAGGAAAAAATCCGAAAAGAATTCCTGCAGCGTGTAATTTCCACCCAGGAGCAGGAGCGTAAAAGGGTCGCCCGGGAACTTCATGATCAATCCAGTCAAGCCCTGGCTTCCATAATGGTACGTCTGGATGTGCTTGACAAAAGTTATAAATCCGGCTTGTCAGAGGATATCGCTGCACTTAAAAGATCTCTTGTTGAGGAGATGGGTGCTCTTCGTAATCTTGCCCGGGAGTTGCGTCCAAGCGTTTTGGATGATATGGGGCTGGTGCCTGGCCTTGAGCTGTATTTTAATCAATTTAGAGAAAGGTATGGTTTGCTTGTGGAGTTTGTCGAAATAGGTACGCAGAAGGAAAGAGCTGATCATTGTGTGGAAACGTGTGTGTACAGAATTATTCAGGAATCTCTTACTAATATCACTAAACATGCCGAAGCTGATACTGTGAGGGTCCTTCTTGAATGGCGGGAAGAAAAAATCCGCTGTGTAATTGAAGATAATGGCATAGGTTTTGATCTCGAAAATATCTCCAAAGATCGCCTCGGGCTTTATGGAATGGAGGAGCGCGCTCATCTTTTAGGGGGTATATTAAGAGTTGATTCTGAATTTGGCGAGGGAACCATGATTTCTTTTACAATTCCTGCAAAAGGCATAATTGAATGTGATGAGTGAAAAAACGTCTATTGTTATTGTTGATGACCATTCACTTCTAGTCTCGGGGCTCTGTCTTCTGCTTGACAGTGAAAGTGATATGGAAGTAGCAGGGGAAGCTGGTAATGCTGAAAAATCTCTGCTACTTATAGAGGATCTCCAGCCTGATGTTGTGCTGCTGGATATCAGTATCCATGACATAAGCGGCCTGGATCTGCTCCCTGAAATAAGAGTTTGTGTGCCCGACACAAAAATTATCATGATGACCATGCATGAGGATCAGCAGTATCTGGAGAAGGCTCTTGCCAATGGAGCAAACGGCTATGTTTTGAAAAAAGGTCTGGATATTGATCTGCTCTATGCCATCCGCTCGGTCTGTCGTGGCGAGGTGTATGTACAACCTTCAATGCTGAAAACCTACATTGCCGGTTCTCAAAAAAAAGAGAGCAAAAGCAGGAAACCAGATGACGACACGTTGCTCTGGAATGCCCTGAGCCTCAGGGAACAGCAGGTAGTGCTCGGGGTTTCGCATGGATACACCAGTAAGGAAATAGCCGAGACACATTTTCTGAGTGAGAAAACCATATCAACCTATCGTTCCCGGGCCATGACAAAGCTCGGTTTCGAGACAAAAGCTGAACTTGTCAAATTCATAATGAAACTTGGCCTCTTCTGACGGAGGCCCCCCCCGGATATCTCTCCCCCTTTTTTTGTAGGGTTTTTCCTTACAAAAAAAACTTCCAATTTACTCTATTCCCCTACACGAATTCAAACTTTCCCCTCTTTTTCTTTTTAAGATCAAGGGATACTATGTGGTAGTGAATTTTTTATCATAGATAATTTTCCACCACTCTTTTCAGAACACCCTTGAGTGGTGGAAAGGTGCAGGCAGAGGTTTAGCAGTAAGTCACTAAAGTACTCAACCAAAGGAGGGAAGAATGAAAATTAAGAGAAGAGATTTCTTAAAACTCAGTGCTGCAACCGGTGCCGTGGCCACTGTGCTTGGGAAACCAGTATTGAACGCTTTTGCAGAAACAAAAAAGCCGGCCTTGGTGGGAGAAAGAGCAGGGGAGTGGAAGGCCTCTACCTGCCAGGGTTGCACTACCTGGTGCCCCGTGGAAATATTTGTCCAGGATGGTCGAGCTGTGAAGGTGAGAGGGAACCGTTATTCCAAGCAGAATGAGGGGAAAGTATGTCCCCGCGGTCATCTTTCCCTGCAGCAGGTGTATGACCCTGACAGGGTCAAGGTCCCTATGAAACGAACTAATCCTGAAAAAGGTCGCGGGGTTGATCCGAAATTTGTCCCCATTTCCTGGGATGAAGCATTGAACACCATCGCTGACAATATGATGAAGCTGCGCAATGATGGAGAACCTGAGAA
>DAOVUU010000242.1 GCA_030632405.1 Desulfobulbaceae bacterium
ATAGGATTTAAAACACCTGATAAAAGCCCTGTACCTCCGGAAAAACTGAATAAAGATCTGGTTGTGATGGATGCGGTTTTTATCCCGCTGGAAACAAAACTGCTGCGGGAGGCCAAAGATGCCGGCTGTACCACAATCCCCGGTGTCAGAATGTTACTCCATCAGGCATGTGGTCAGGTCGAACTCTATACCGGTCGAAACGCACCCCTTGAAGCAATGGAAAGGGCCATTGAGAAGGAAATGAAAATACTCAGTTAACTATTCGAGACCCACTTCAAAATGTGTTTTGCAACAGCGACTATTTCGTCATTCTGATTGGTAATCTCAATATTTGAGAGGGAACGGCTTCGTTCGTTATCAAATTCCTCTACCGTGTATTTTACCGTAATGGTATCGCTGATAAACACCGGTTTAAGAAAGCGTACATGATCATAACCCAACGATACCGGAGTCATATCATTATCGGTAGCCGGATACTGCTGCAGTAAAAGAGACGATGCCGTAGACATATAACCAACCAGCAAAGATCCATGGGCAATGCGTCTTCCATAGGGAGTCTGTTTCATAAATTCCCGATTGACATGGTTGGGGGAAAGGTCTCCGGTGATTCCGGCAAAGAGATAGATGTCACTCTCACTGACCGTTTTTGAAAAACTGACGCTGCATCCAATTGTAATAGACTGCTGTTCCATATATAGTCCCCGTCTTTCTCTCCTGCCTTTAAGGCTACCCAGCTGATGAAGACAACCTGTGTCTAAAATGGGATATCAAATTTTTCTGCGAGGCCCGCCAGATCCCTGATCACCGGCTCAACAACCGGAATACCGTCTGTACGACGGCGCTTTTCACATTCTCGCTCCGGATCTCCGGGAATCAGGACCCTGGTATCATTCTGAACCGGATCCGCATTTCGAAAACGCTGAATCCACCTGTCCATATGGATTTTAAATTCTTCTGCAGGACGGAACGCATCAACCCTCCAGGCACCGAAAAAATGGCCGATACCATCTCCGACCAGCTCCTCTTTTTTCTCCAGAAAAGGGACATAGGGAGGGACCCATGGACCGTAGTTGGCTCCGGATAATACAGCCGAAAAGATATCCACCATTGCACCCAGGCAATATCCCTTATGACTGCCATGCTCACGGTCACCTCCCAGGGGAAGCATACCTCCCCCCTTTGATACTGCGTGGCTATCCTGGGTTGGAGACCCCCCGGGATCCTGAAGCCAGCCAATGGGAACTTCAGAATCTTTTCGCTGAAGGATTTCTACCTTCCCGTATGAGGCCGTAGTCGTGGCAAAATCGGCTACAAACGGAGGTTCTTCCCCCGCAGGAAAAGCAACTGCTATAGGGTTAGTACCGAGCATTCTTTCCCGGGAGAAGGTCGGTACAACAAGTGGGCTGGCATTGGTCATGGTCATCCCGATCATATCATGTTCCAGAGCCTGCATAGCGTGATACCCGGCTATACCATAATGATTCGAGTTTTTCACAGCTACCCAGCCGGTTCCAACCTGTTCAGCTTTTTTTATGGCAACAGCCATAGCCCTGGGAGCGACAACCAGGCCAAGACCAGAGTCCCCGTCGACAACCGCAGTACTTGGTGTTTCGTGTACAATTTTTATCTGAGGTGTGGAATTAATACGGCCAATCTCCCATAGTCGAACATAGGAGCTTAACCTGGCGATACCGTGTGAATCAACGCCTCTCAGGTCGGCGGCTAAAAGAACATCAGCAGCCTTTTCGGCGTGTACCTCAGAACAACCGAGCTTTAAAAATACCGTCTGGGTGAATTTCCGCAATGTTTCATAGGTAAAAATCTGCATCTTATCGTCTCACAGTATCGAATTTCTCAAAATTCTTCTTGAACCGTACCATTGTTAAACATCATTTCAAAGGGACCTTCAACGGAAGTAATGGAGGCTTTCCCGGACACCTCATCTACCAGAGATTCAGAAACAATTAAATCCCTCAAGTGCAGTGTGTCTCTTATTCTCACAAATCTGACCCTCTCAAAATCTGAGATGTTACTCGTCATGATCGCGGCCCGGATCACATCAAAATCCGTGGGCAGTACCATCGGCAGCCGAGCGACAGAAGTAACCGTTGCCACAAGAGAATTAATATAGGTTGTTTCAAAATCAATTTCATCATACAAACGACGGGGACATATATCAGCCTGACCGATCCCTATAACATTTCCATGGGATTTATCCGTTACTGAGAGCACCGCCAGCTTCTGGACGGTCACGTTCCCCCGTGCATAAGGTGTTGAATATCGCCCAGTTATATTGGGGTCCATACCGTCACCGGAGATCTCCTTTCCCATTCTATCAACAACAAGGACATCCATATCAGCAATGGGGATAGAAGGCATATTACTCTTCGATATCTGTAAAAGATCCGGCTCTCTTTCCATTATATGATCAGCATCTATTACTTCAATAATGGACACATTTTCACAACCGTCTTCTATGACAGCTACACCAAATAATACAGGAAATTTTGCCATTTTCATCTTTGCCATGGCAATAATATTTTTTTCCATTTGCCCAAAGCCGAGCTGATGACATGCTTTTGCACCTATATGGTTGCCCAGCCCGATGGCCAGCATTTTTACAAGTCCGCTCTCGTATTTGCCGTGAAATGCTGTATGGGTTTTAATACGGTTTATAACTACAATTCCATCACCCTGTGAGGCAATCCGGTCAATGTACACCGGCAATCCATTTTCCAGAATTCCAATTTCAATTACATCAACACTTGCCCGCACTGCACAACCGACGGATTCTTCTGTAATTCCCAGCTCAGCAAGAAGCTCCCTCTGCCCTTCCGAAGTGGCGCCACCATGACTGGCCATGGCAGAGACAATGAAGGGATCAAATTCCAGTTTTTTAAGAGCATTAACTACAGAGGCGGTGATTTTAGCAATATCAGCGACGCCTCTGCTGCCAACGGCAACAGCTATTCCGGCTCCCTTTTTCAGCCCTTTCAAACGGTCAAGTGATACGATCTGCTGAAGGCAGGCTTCTTCAATATCATTCAGAGGTTTTGAGACAAATTCCTGTTTTACTCTGTACATTGGAGGAATCTTGATATCTTTTAAAAGTGATTCTACGGCTTTCATAAGGGTGTTCTCCTTGCATTCAGTATCTTAGAAATTCTTATCTGCGCTTTTCACCTCTCAAGGAAGTGCTAACCTGGGTTTGAAAAATGTCTGATAAAATCCCGATCAACATCAATACCAAGCCCCGGTCCCTGAGGTATCGAGACAAATCCCCCATTCTTTTTAACCTGTTCCAGAACACGAAGAGGGGTGGATAAAAGATCTTCACGAAATTTATTTGGTGTAGTGTCATACTCCAGCATCGGCTGGATGGGATGTGCACCGCCGGGGAGGTCGGGCAGGGCAGTCAGAAGGTGCAGATTAGTGGCAACTGCCACTGCAGAGCCCCAGACATGGTTGACCACCGGAACAAAATGGGCATGCGCCATGGCAAGCACTTTCTGGTATTCGCTTATGCCTCCCAGTCCACACACTTCGGGCTGCAGGACATCTACACACCTTCTTTCAATTAAATCTCTGAATCCCCAGCGTGTAAATTCACCCTCCCCACCCGCAATATTCATGTCAAGCGCCTGGCAAAGATCTCTATACCCCTGATGATCTTCTGAGGCAACCGGCTCTTCAAACCAATAGACACCAAGTTGCTCCAGTTTCCGTCCGAGAGGTATGGCCTCCCGTGCCGTATATGCATGATTGGCATCAACCATTAATTTGACATCAGATCCGATCGATTGTCGAACGGTTTCCACCAGTTCGACGTCTTTTTCAGGACTTATACCGATTTTCATCTTTACAGCCCCAAAACCCTGTTCAACAATAGCTGCACTTTCTATACTGAACCTCTCCAGCAGATCGGGTACCCGCTGGAGCATCATGCCATAACCATAAACCGGAATAGTTTCTCTGAACGCCCCTCCAAGAAGTTGATATACCGGCAGGTTCAATGCCTTTCCAGCGATATCCCATAGAGCAATATCAACGCCTGAAAGAGACTGGATGGGCATACCCTTCTGGCCGTGATCGCGAAGCAGATTATACACTTTGTGCCAGATAACCTCTCGATCAAGCGGGTCCATCCCCTCGATCATCGGTTTGATTACCTTTTCAACGATACTCTTGTTGGCAAATGCGACATTTCCACCGCCAAAGCACTCACCCCATCCGGTAATGCCCTCATCTGTGCACACTTCGACAATATGGGCTGTTCGCATTGTGTAATACTGTTGTGAATAGCCGAGTTCTTCTTCAAGCGGATATTGCAGCACATGCCCTTTTATCTCTGTGATTTTCATACCACCACTCTCCCCGTTCTCTGAATCGTATCTGTTTACAAGCATTTCGCTCTGGTACCATCAAAATACCAAAGGAGACATTACCCGCAACCCAAAAGATACATTATCTCATCGTAAGAAGATTACGGTTGGCAGTTTATGATAGATGGGGAGCAGGGAATATGATAGATTAACAGGCTGCAGGCTGTCAGGAAAAGTAAAAAATTGAGTCTCAGGTGTAAGGTACCAATGAATAATAAAATTATGCAACCAACCAAAATCAACTGTTGTTTTGACGGCCCGGTAGCAACTATCTCCATGCAACCGCAGGAAGGCAAGCCTCCCACACTGGATCGAGATATCCTGGCCGAACTGGCACAGTGTATCGCAAATATAGACCGCAAGATGCCCCGTATCGTATATCTGCGCAGTGTTTCCGAACGATTCTTCTGCGTCGGCGCAAACATAGCTGTGCTGCAGGAAACCGATGATCAGAGCATTGTTCCGTGGGTGATGCAGGGCCATCGTGTCCTGAATCTGCTGGAAGACCTGCCCATGCCGGTTGTAGCTGTGGTGGAAGGATATGCCATGGG
>DAOVUU010000274.1 GCA_030632405.1 Desulfobulbaceae bacterium
TCGTTTTTTTGTCCGACTAGTTCTAGCCGGAAACCAGAAACGAATCAACTCCCAATTAGAAAGCACACTACTTGTTATGGTAAAAAAAACATTTGAATCTGCACTGACACGACTTGAACAGATTACGGAAGAGCTCGAAAACGGGGACCTGAGCCTTGACAGCAGTCTGAAGAAATTCGATGAAGGCATAAAACTCGCCGGTTATTGCAGTGAAAGGCTTACAAAAGCAAGGGCTAAAGTTGAACTGCTGCTTGAAAAAGACGGTAAACTTGAAACCGTTCCCTTTAATGGATCAGACAATGGAAATCAAGAGTTACCTGAAGAGTAAACGACAGATTGTAGAAAAAGCACTACAAAAATATATGCTTCCCGCTTCCGAACCATTTAAGGAACATATTGAGGCGATGCATTACTCCCTTTTTGCCGGTGGAAAACGGATCAGGCCCATTCTCTGCCTGGCGGCAGCAGCATCCGTCAATAACGATCCGGAAATTGAATCTACTCTATTACCGGTTGCCTGTGCACTTGAATGCATACACACCTACTCTCTCATTCATGACGACTTACCCTCCATGGATAATGATGACCTGCGCCGGGGAAAAGCAACCAGCCATACACTTTTTGGAGAAGCGGGTGCTCTTCTGGCAGGGGACAGCCTCTTGACATGGGCTTTTGATCTGCTCAGTCAAACTGGAAATACTTCCCTCCCACCTGAAAAACGGGTAGCTATCATCAATGTTATTGCCCGTGCCGCCGGACCAATGGGAATGGTCGGCGGACAGACTATGGATATTGCCAATGAGAACAGGGAGTTTCCTATTGAAATCCTACAAACAATACATAGGAATAAAACTGGTGCACTTATAACAGGCTCAATCCAGGCAGGTGCTATTGGTGCCGGTGCCTCAACGAATAAGATTGAAAAACTTGTTATTTATGGTAATAAAATTGGTCTCTCCTTCCAGATTGTAGATGACCTGCTTAACGCCACGGCAACAACACAGCAGCTTGGCAAGGCTGCAGGAAGTGACACCACGAGAGGGAAAGCAACCTATCCGGCTTTTTTTGGCATTGAAGAGACACGCAGGCAGGCATTACAAGCGGTGGAAGATGCAAAATCCGCCCTGACGGATTTTGATTATAAAGCTGATCCGCTCCGCGCTCTGGCCGATTACATATACACCCGGAGTAATTAACACATGATGGCGTCGTAAAAAGTCCGATCTCCTGCGTTGTAGGTTTTTTACAGACACTCGACATACCACATGTATGGTCGAGTATCTGTAAAAAACACTACGCCTCGAAGTCTACGCTTATCTGTATATCAAACTTTTTGACTTAGCCATCTATTGCTTGATTGACCTTTTTACGAGTTTATTAACACATAGAAGTTGTTTTATTTAATCTCATACGGGTAGAATGTTTCCCCGTTACTGTTTACTTTAAAATGATTATTTTATTAATCATTTTTCCTATATTTTTTATCAATTCGAATTGTTATGTCAAAGATACAAACACTTGTCCCGGCATCCATGCTGGAACACATAAATTCACCGGCAGATATTAAAAATCTATCAATTGCTGAACTGGAAGAACTGGCCGGAGAGATTAGAGAAACCATCGTACAGACAGTATCAAAAACGGGAGGACACCTGGCCCCAAGCCTGGGTGTTGTCGAGCTTACTCTCGCTTTACACTATGTTTTTGACACCCCAGACGACAAGCTTATCTGGGATGTCGGGCATCAGGCCTATGCCCATAAAATCATCACCGGCAGAAGGGAGCAGTTTGCGTCTCTGAGACAATATAAAGGGCTGAGCGGATTTCCAAAATTCAATGAAAGTGAATATGATGCTTTCGAAACAGGACACAGCTCCACCTCCATCTCAGCCGCACTAGGAATTGCCCTGGCAAAACACCTCAAAGAGAGCGACAACCGTGCAATCGCGGTGATAGGAGACGGCTCCATGACAGCGGGCATGGCCTTTGAGGCTCTCAATCAGGCCGGACATCTGGATAAAAATCTCATTGTCATTCTGAATGATAACGAGATGTCTATTTCCCCCAATGTGGGCGCCGTCTCAAGCTTTTTGAGCCGTAAACTCAGCGGGAAGACCATGAGCCGGATAAAAGCCCATCTGGTAGAAAAGCTGCAAATTTCGGATGTTGGAGAAAACATCCTGAATATTCTAAGAAAAAGTGAAGAGAGTTTCAAAAGTTTTTTCACTCCCGGAATGCTCTATGAAGCATTCAATTTTGACTATATAGGCCCGATTGACGGGCATAACCTTGAAGACTTACTAGAAACCCTTGAAACTGTAAGGGACAACGTTCAGGGCCCTGTTCTCATACATGTGCTGACCAAAAAAGGCAAAGGGTATGAACCGGCTGAAAAGAACCCTGATATCTATCACGGCCTTGGTCCTTTTGATGTCATCAGTGGCAAGCCCCACCGGACAACAGGCGTTCCCGTAAGTTATACAGAGGTCTTCGGAAATACAATTACGGAAATGGCGGAGAAAGACCCAAATATCATCGCCATTTCTGCTGCCATGGTCGCCGGAACAGGGTTAAAGAAATTTGCAGAGAAGTTTCCCGATCGCTTTTTTGATGTCGGTATCTCCGAACAGCATGCCGTAACCTTTGCTGCGGGTCTCGCAACTGAAGGTATGCACCCTGTCGTTGCCATCTACTCTACCTTCTTCCAGAGGTCACTTGACCAGATAATACACGACATATGTCTGCCAAACCTGCCGGTAACTCTCGCAATTGACAGGGCCGGTGTGGTGGGAGATGACGGACCAAGTCACCATGGGGTTTTCGATCTCTCCTTTCTCCGTTTTATTCCAAACCTGACAATTATGGCTCCCAAGGATGAAGAAGAGCTGCAACACATGCTTTTCACCGCAATCCAGCACAATGGTCCTGTGGCAATCAGGTACCCCCGAGGGGCCGGTTACGGTGTTCCTCTGGAGACAACCCTGAAAAAGTTAGCAATTGGCCGGGGGGAACTGCTGCTTAAAGGGGAGGATGTACTCCTGCTGCCTACTGGAAACAGAGTGTATCCAGCTCTTGAAGCAGCTGAAGGATTAAAAAAAGTCGGCATCAGCGCCGCTGTAATTAATCCTAGATTTATCAAACCAATGGACACGGATCTGATATGCCACTGGGCCGAAAAGTGCGGCAGAGTAATAACAATTGAAGACAATGTTCGCCAGGGCGGTTTTGGCAGTTCGGTACTCGAACTGTTCTGCAGACAAAAACTGTACGAAATAAAAACCTGCACCCTTGGTCATCCCAATACATTTGTAGAACAGGGACCACAAAACACCCTGCTTAAAAACAGTCACCTGGATACTCCTTCAATTATTCGCGCTGCCATGAAGCTGATGAACAGAGAAGAATAGACGTGAAGAACCAGCTCAACCCCCGTAATATTTTTTATACCAGTCAACAAATTTACCAATACCAAACTCGAGTGTTGTACTCGGTTTATAATCAAAATCGTTAATCAGATCATCAACATTTGCGTAGGTCGCCGGCACATCGCCCGGCTGCATCGCCATAAAGTTCATTTCTGCCTTTTTACCGAGGCAATCCTCCAGCACCTCAATATAGCGAAGCAGCTTTTCTTTATTGTTATTACCAATATTATATATCCGATAAGGACAGTACGAGGTCGCCGGGTCAGGGCTGTCTCCACTCCAACCCTTATCTCCCTGAGGAATCCTGTGGATCACTCTGTAGACACCTTCAACGATATCATCTATATAGGTAAAATCCCGCTCCATATTTCCATTATTAAAAACATCGATAGGACGATTCTCCATAATAGCCCTGGTAAAAAGAAACAGGGCCATATCAGGCCGTCCCCAGGGGCCATATACCGTAAAAAACCTCAGACCAGTTGTTGGTAACCCAAAAAGATGACTGTAAGTGTGGGCCATAAGTTCATTTGATTTCTTACTGGCTGCATATAGAGAGACAGGATGGTCAACGTTATCATGAACGGAAAAGGGCATTTTTGTGTTAGCCCCGTAGACTGAACTTGATGACGCATAAATAAAGTGTTTCACTCCACTATATCTGCACCCCTCCAGAATATTAACAAAACCAACTATATTGGTATCAACATAAGAGTGAGGGTTGATGAGGGAGTAACGAACCCCTGCTTGTGCCGCAAGATTAACTACTGCGTCAAACTGATGCTGCTGGAAGAGTTTTTCAACAGACTCCCTGTCTGAGAGTTCAATTTTGACATGGGTAAAGAGATCGCTCCCGCCGGTTAGATCAGCCAGACGATCCATTTTCAGTCGCGGATCGTAGTAGTCATTGATATTATCCAGACCAACGACTTCAGTACCATCTAAGATCAGTTTTTTGGAAAGGTGTGCACCTATAAATCCGGCGGCACCTGTTATTAATATTTTCTTCATTATGTTGTTATTACCTTACTCAAGAACCTCTATCATAAAAAA
>DAOVUU010000412.1 GCA_030632405.1 Desulfobulbaceae bacterium
CAGCACAGCATGGCCACGGCTGGATACATAACTTGATGGCGAACGGTGCAGGGTTCTACCTTCAGCTTCCCGGTGAACCTTCGATCTATATCAGCGGAGATACCGTATATACCAAAGAGGTAGAACGAGCTCTGACGGAATTAAAACCTGATATTGCAGTAGTAGCGGCAGGCAGCGCCAGTTTAGATGTTGGTGGGCCGATTTTAATGCCATTGGAAGAAATAATCACCTTTGTCCGGGGAGCCCCTCACAAGGTTATTGCCAATCATCTTGAAGCGCTTAACCATTGCCCTACGACCCGTTCACACTTGAAACAGACACTGGAGAATAACGGTTTGTTGTCGAAAACTTTCATTCCGAATGATGGAGAGACTTTAACCATTGAGGTTAATTGACATGTCTGAGGATGTGAAGGGGTGACATAAGGGACGCTGGCACTAAAACAACTTATGAAAGTTCACTTAGTACCAGCGTCCCCTCTGTCATACCTCTGTCATAAAGGAGTTCAGACTAATCTCTTCGTCATCAACCAGCAGGATTGACTTATTCTGCACTCTTCACGCCCGCAATGGGTAAGGTGATTGTGAAAGTTGTCCCCTTATCAGGTTCGCTTTCCACCTCAATTCTGCCGCCATGCTTCTTGATGATTCCATAGCTCACTGACAGGCCGAGGCCGGTGCCTTTAATTTCAGGCTTAGAGGTGAAAAAAGGTTCGAAAATCTTGTCAATATGTTCAGGCTTGACACCTTTGCCGGTATCCTTAATTTTGATGGTAATATTTTCTTTACTGACCACTTCCGTGTTGATTGTAATCGTACCACCTCCCTCACAGGCATAGGCGGCATTGTTGAGCAGGTTAAGAAGCACCTGCTTTATCTGGTCGGCTACTGCCTTTATCTGCGGCATATCTTCAGCGTAATTGGTTTCAACGGTTATCCCCTTTGTTTTATATTCCTTTTTGCTGAGAAGCAGAAGGCTGTCGATGGTTGCATGAATATGCATGGGAGCCAGTCTGCCGGAAGAGGGCCGGTTAAAATCCTGCAGGCTCTTTATGAGATCTTTCATCCGATCACATTCCTTGACTGCCATCTCCATAAGTTTCGCATCTTCTTCATCCAAAGTGGATCTTCGTTGTACACCCTTAATAACGGTCATGACTCCTTGAAGCGGATTGTTGAACTCATGGGCAATTGAAGCTGACAGGCTGCCGATGGCCGAGAGTTTTTCTGAATGAAGCAGCATTTCGTGGGTCTTTTTCAAGGCCTCTTCAGCAAGATTACGTTCAGTAATATCATGCATAGAGACGACTGCGCCAAATTTACCTCCCTGTAAGTTGTACAGTGGCTGCCCACTAGCTCGTATGACTCGGGGTTTCCCCCCCTCCTTGGGAGCAATCACCATTTCAATGTCCTGGATCTTTTCTCCCTTGAGTGCCTTGAAGAGTGGGATGTCACTCGTTTCCATAGGTGTTTTACCGTCTGCGAGGAACAGGTCATAGTATTGAGCCCATTGTTCGGCAGGTAGTGATTCTACGGGTAATCCGTGAAATTTTTTGGTAGCACGGTTAAATAAGGTAAGAACTCCATCAGCATTACAGGCAACGATACCGTCTTCAATATTATTGAGCACAGCATCAAGAAAATCCTTCTCTTTTTGCAGTTCAAGTTTCAATGTGTTGCTTTCTTCAATCTGGGATGCTATCGAACTTGTCATATTGTTGAATGCTTCAGCCAGATAACCAAGTTCATCATCACTTCCAGGTTGGACACGAGCAGAAAAATCTCCTGTTTTGATTTTTTGGGCTGTCCCGGTCATGTCAATGATCGGTTTTGCAAAGATTCTACTGAGATACATCGCTATTCCAAAGACCATACTTATTGCAAGCCCAACAAGTATTAAAAATTGAAAGAGCAAAATTTTAATTGGGTAATAAACCTCTGCTACATCCTGCTTTGCTACAAATCCCCATTTGGGCATATCAATATGTGTGTAGGCGGCAAGTACAGGTACGCCTCTATAGTCTTTGACTTCAACAATTCCACTTTCACCTTGGGAAGCCAGCACAGCAGATTGGGTGGAGATTGTTAATTGAAGTGGCGCTTGTTTATGCCATCTCAATTCATTTAAAGCGAGTCTCTCTCTATTAACAATAAGTGTCTCTCCAGTTTCCCCCATGCCAACACGATTCAAGAGTAAGGCATACAGCGAATGTTTAAGGTCAATACGGGCCACCAGAACACCAACTACATGCTCTCCACCGTGTTCTAAACAAAAAATAGGAGTGGAAAATGTCATGGAGGGCTCAGCAAGTGTTTTAGAAAAATAAATATCGTTGATAAAGGGGTTCCTGGTTCGCAATGGTTCTGTAAAGTAGATATTTTCAGACTTATCTTCCCCTTCATGTATTTGGTTTGTAGAAATTTCAATAATGCCGGTTAAAGGATTGAGTATAAAAATTTCATGGTATTCTTGATAATTCACCAAATAACGTTCCAATAATTTTCTAATGACTATCGTGTGTTGAGCGCCGTTGTTCCTGTGGCCTTTTGTCTCTACAAGCCTTACTTCATAATCTTCGGTAATTGCCTTAATATCACCTGTCCTTTCAAGTAACCATGCCTTGACTTGTTGCGCTTTGAGGTCTCTAATTGCCGTTAGTTTATGAAAGGCCTCTTCTTTGATTGAATGGACTCTTTGAGTATAGATTATTCCCG
>DAOVUU010000214.1 GCA_030632405.1 Desulfobulbaceae bacterium
CTTGACTGCTATCGCCTGGACAATTGCCTGAGGATCTGCCAGCCCGATATCTTCAGTTGCTATCCTGACAAGTCTTCTTGTTATATAGAGCGGATCTTCTCCAGCCTCCAGCATTCTCGCAAGCCAGTAGAGTGCAGCCTGCGGGTCACTTCCCCGTATAGATTTTTGAAAAGCGGAAATGAGATTAAAGTGTTCTTCTCCCCGTTTGTCATAAAAGAGAGAACGTTTGCTGAGGGAATCATTGACAATATCTATGGTTATCTCATCGCCTCTCTCTACACATCGGCTGATTATCTCCAGATCATTGAGCGCCCTTCTGGCGTCACCGCCGGCTTTTTGACAGAGTAGGTTTAGAGCAGGGGGTTCTATGTCGAGCTTTTTGGGGATTATCGATAATGCCCTTGTAATAATGTGGGCGATATCTTCATCGCTGAGAATTTCCAGTGTAAAGACATGGCATCTGGAGAGAAGGGCAGAGATAACCTCAAATGAGGGGTTTTCGGTCGTTGCACCGATGAGGATAATGGCGCCTGATTCCACATAGGGGAGGAAGGCATCCTGTTGAGATTTGTTGAAACGGTGTATTTCATCAATAAAAACAAGTGTTTTTCTGTTCTCGTTGTGATGCAGAAACCTGGCTCGTTCCATGAGTTTTTTAACTTCACCTATTTTACTGAGAACAGCGCTGAAAGGGCAGAATGCATGTCGGGTCTGTTTACCGATTAATTTTGCTATGGTCGTTTTGCCGCAACCTGGAGGCCCCCAGAGGATAAAGGAGCTGAATTCGTCATTTTCCATCATTGCCCGCAGGGTCGAACCTGGAGATAAGATGTCCCCCTGTCCTTTTATATCACTTTGGTGGAGGGGCCTGCACCTTTCGGCCAGGGGTATGTCGGTTGGATGGGATGTCTCTTCGATAATAGAGAGTTGCCTGGTCATATGCGTTTGTTTTATTTTTAAGGTCATTCTTTTTATTGATACCGCGTTATTTTAACATCTCAAAATACATTCTGATATGAAAATTTTCGACGTGATTGCACCAATGTTAAAAAAAGTAAAGGTTTCTCTTTGCTCAGAAGGCTAAAACTGATTACGGTTCATACTAATTTTGAATTTTCTTGTCATTTTCTTAACAGGCGGTTGAATGGTTGGAAATTTTATACTTTATCTGCTTTATGGTTTAGCCTTTTTTACGCTGGGAGTTGCGATACTCTCAAGGGATATCAGGTTCAGCGAGCTCGGAATTGCGAGAATCATCTGGCTGCTTGCTTTTTTCGGTATTGTCCATGGTTTTCATGAGTGGCTGGCCTTACTGGAACAGCTGGAACCTGATATTAAAACGCCTCTTTTCACGTTGTTCCGGCTGGCTGTTGTCAACATCTCTTTTCTGTTTCTGTTCTATTTTGGGATATTTCTTAATATCATTACCTACTATGGTGATCAGGCCCTGAAGACCACTCCATGGTTCATTAAAGCATTGATTGGCATAACTGTTATCTCTTTAATTGTTGTCACAGCATATCTTGATCTGGGCAGTGATAAACACATATATACCAGGGTTTTTATAGCATTTCCCGGAGGCCTGCTGTCGGGGATCGGTCTGGTAATGTATTCGAGGACGGTGCGTGCTTTTTCCCAGAATGTAGCAAATAATTTTATTTTCGCTGGCAGTTGTATGATCTGCTACTCTATTCTAACCGGCCTGATTTCATCAGATATGATTGTCCCTGTTCTGGGAGTTAAGGTCATTCTTTTCAGAGGGATCAGCGCTTTTTTAATCATGGTTTTTACAATCAGGGCTCTTTCTGTATTCAGTCTTGAACAGCGTAAATTGATTAATGAAAGGTTGCTGCGGTTTTCACAGTCGGAAAAGTTGACGTCCATGGGAATTCTGGCTGCAGGCATCGCCCATGAGATAAACAATCCTCTAACCAATGTTTCTCTCAATCTGGAAATGTTAAAAGATCTTGTGGGCAATGATGATAAGATTAACAAAAAACTGGAAGCAATAGAGCGTAACATTACCCGCACTTCAAGAATCGCCAGAGAATTGCTGCATTTCTCCCAGGAGAGAGAAACAGAACTGGAACCCGTAGACATCAATCAAGTTATCAGAAGCTCCCACAGCCTCTTGAAAAGCCAGAAACGCAGTTCTATTATCCAGTTATCACTACAGGATGTTCCCGCAATTATGGGGATACCCTGGAAGCTTGAAGAGGTTTTTATCAATCTGTTGATGAACAGTATTGATGCCTGCGGAGACGAGGACAGCATTGAGATAGAAACATTTCTTGATGACAGTTCTGTTAAGGTGATGATCAGTGATACAGGTCATGGTATCATTGAAGAGAATGTTTTCAAGGTTTTTGATCCCTTTTATACTACCAAGGAGATAGGTAAAGGTACGGGCTTGGGACTGTCAGTCTGTTATAATATAATTAAACAGCACGGGGGAGAAATTTCTCTTGTGTCCAGTGAATATGGAGGAACTATTGTGAGCGTGACTTTTCCGGTGATATCTGATGAAAGCTGAAACTCTCCTGGTTATTGATGATGATCAGGATCTACGCGAATCTGTTATTGAGATTCTTGAGGATAATGGTTTTGTGGCGACTGGCTGTGAATCGGCCGAATCGGCTCTGCAGAAAATAAAAACCGAGGTACCCAGCCTTGTTATCGTAGATAATATGATGCCCGGTATGGGGGGCATGGCACTTATGCCGCTGCTCAAAAACGATTATCCAGGGTTGAAAATCATCATGATCACTGCATTTTCAACCGTAGATAATGCAGTAGCAGCTATGAAGAGTGGTGCTGATGATTATCTCTCTAAACCGTTCAGAAGAGATGAACTTCTCGTTGCCGTAAAACGCAATCTGGAGGAGTTGAAATTTGAACAGCAGTTGTCTGAACCGGATATGGATGAAGCCCTTTCCTGCCTTTCAAACCAGATTAGAAGACAGATTCTGGCGGCCCTGGCAGAAAAAAAGGAGATGCGTTTCATGGATTTAACCCGGTATCTCGGCATCAGTGATCATACCAAGGTGAATTTCCATCTGAAAAACCTCAAAGCCAACAACTTTGTCTCTCAGGATCGGGAAAAATCCTACAGCCTGACACCGGAGGGTGTAAAAATGATTGATTGTCTACATTTATTTTCTAAGAGAATTCCATCGTGAATTCGGATAAATAGTCTTGTGTTGTGAAATAATATTCACATGAAACCAGCATTCTGTGAGGAACCTTTATCTGGAATCATTCCCCCATTGCCCATACACTACCACACAGTAGCAATAGTTTTGTTCGGTAGTATAATCCCGGTAAGCGGGATAAGTGTTTTCACGAAACTCTTTTTTAAAGAACAAGAGAGATTTCTGAGACACTCAATAACAATTCAAGGAGGAGTGTATGAAAAAGGTAGGAATAATCACCCTGGCAACTGTTTTTGCTCTTGGTACTCAGGCGTATGGCGCAGATCAGACTCTTACCAGTACTAAAGCGGCTTCACCCATTGTTCTGGACGGCATGGTCGATAAGGCATGGGGTGGTGCCAAGGCGATTACCGTTACTGTCGACGAACTGCCTTATGAGCCCAGTAATGGGTATGAGGGGATGCAGAGCACAAAGGTCAGCATCAAGTCGCTTTATGATAGTGAGAATGTTTATTTTCTGATCAGCTATAAGGATCCGACCAAAAGTCTTGCTCGTTTTCCTTGGGTTAAGCAGGCTGACGGCAGCTGGAAGAAATTGGCTAAGAAAGATGATACCGGTCACGATAACAGTTATTACGAAGATAAGTTTGCCATGTTCTGGGATATCAGTACCAAGGGTTTTGACGAAGATGGCTGTATGATTGCCTGTCATCTGGATGAACCCGGGGATACTTCAGCTGGACGGAAGTATACCGATTCTGCTGGTGAAACAATAGACATGTGGCACGCCAAGTATGTTCGTTCAATGCCTATGGGTATGTTTGACGACCAGTTTGTGGATAATACTAACGATCCTAAGAAAAATAAAAACTGGGGCCGCAAGGGAGATACCGGTAAGGGTGGTTACAAGAACAATGATAATGGTGACAAATCCGCCCCCGCATTCATGAATCTGAATGGTTCCGAGGATGAGATGTATTATGTCATTCCCAGCAAGAGAGTACCTTTTGTTGACAACTTCAAAAAAGGCGATGTCGTTCCCGGTATCACTATTGCGCCGATGCAGGGTGGTCGTGCTGATATCCTCGCCCGCAACCATTACGAGAATGGCACCTGGACTATGGAAGTTATGAGATCTCTGAAAACAGAAGGTAAAGACACAGAGACCCAGGATGTACAGTTTACCGACATGACCAAGAGTTTCCCATTCGGTATAGCTGTTTTTGATAACTCACAGATTAATCATCTTTATCATACAGAGACCCTTCAAATGCAGTTTAAATAGGGGAAGTTTGCTGTATAACCGGAGTTTTTTGATCTGGAATCTGTGGCCAGGCAGGAACCGTAATTTTTACGGATCCTGCCTGGTTTTTTTGTTTCATATGCGGTTATTGTTTACCTTTTTGATTTTCAGCTGTAGTTTCCCTTTAACCCCTGTGCAGGGGATGCGTGGTCACAGAAGAAAAGCTGGAAAATTTGATGTGAAAATGACAATCTCGTAAAAACTCTAAATGTTAGGTGACTGTTATGGCAAAAAAGGTACGTATAGATGAAGATGAATGTATTGGTTGTGAAAGCTGTGTAGAGATCTGTCCTGATGTTTTTACATTTAATGACGATACAGATAAGGCGGAAGTTATCGACGAAAACCTGGGTGAGGAGGCTTGCGTCGATGAAGCAGTTGCTTCCTGCCCTTCTGAATGTATCCATGTGGATCAATAGATAGTTATAAAACTGGTAATCTGACGGATAAGAAATGAAAGTGATTGTGTTGGGTATGGGGTCCCAGGGGAAAGCAGTTATCCATGATCTGGAAGCGAGCAGCCTGATAACTGAAATTCTTGCAGCTGATGTTTTTCTGGGTGAAGAAAGTCGTGGAGAAGCACAGGCTTACCTGGAAGAAAAAGGGTATTCAAAAACCAGAGTCATAAAACTTGATGTGCTCAAAGAAAAAGATCTGGCAGGAATATTTTCCAGGAGAGGTTGCAATGCGGTTATCTGTATGCTGCCAATTCAGCTGGCACTGACCGCAGCCAGAGCTGCTCTTGATGCCGGTATTCCCTTCGTAAGCTCAAACTACACATATGAGTTAAGTGTGCTGGATGATCTGGCGAAGGAAAAAAACGGGATTATTCTTCCCGAAATGGGACTGGACCCTGGGATTGACCTTATTTTAGGGCGCCTGGCTAAAGATGAGCTGGATGTGGTTTATGGTATC
>DAOVUU010000128.1 GCA_030632405.1 Desulfobulbaceae bacterium
GCGGAAAGAAAATACAACTCACGTTTTCGAATATCTACGTAAGAACTCCTACATCCCATGGGGCCATTATGCCGCAAATATGGCCGATGATGCCATCCGATATGGTATTGACGATCTCAGCCTGAGTGACCTTCAAGGGATGAGACATCTTTATTATCAACGTAGCTATATACGAGTTGCAGAAGAACTGGGCATTACATTATCCAATACCGGGCAACAATATACTGCAGATGAACTGGAGGCCTTGAGGATTAAAATCATTTCTACCCCCGCCTTTGTCAATTACTCATCATCAACACTCTGGGGCTGGAATTTTGGTTTTGATTATGCCCCTACTCATTACCGACTTCACGCATCTCACCAGCAGATCCACCAGCAGTATGCCCTTATTCCTGATCAAGTTGCAGCATATAATAAAGGTTCGGACACCCCCGTTTCCACCATCCCCAGTTACTGCTGTGGCGATCTTATCTCAGACCTGATTGAGGAATACTGGCAGCACCATACCAGCGATTTTTTCAATGACTATAGACAAGCCATCAAATCCAACAGCCGTATGGACTCCCGCAACGATCTGGAATCAAGCCTTGTGGTCTGGAGTGATGAAAACGCAATGCTTTTCGTTCCCAAAGCACAGACATCCCAATGGGAATTGCAGTTGATGACTCTACCTGATAAAGATGGCATTCTTACCGGAAATATTTTTGAAACCGACAGTGATCTCCGCCAATCACTGGATACGGGTATTCTCATGGCCCAGAAAGCGCTTGCAGGACTGGGTGCCAAAATGGTCACATCCATAGAATATACTAAACGACCAGGGAAAAAACAGAACAGGCACCAGCCTTTACTTTATGCTTTTCTACCACGTCTGCCAGAATCACCAGGGGCTTTCAGCGAGGCGCAGCTTCGGTTTATCAACGGCCATTATCCTGAAGATTTTGCATGGGTATGTCGTAATCAGCTCATAGCCATTGAATAAGTCGTAAAATTCATTTAGTTTGTCAGATATTTTCGAAACCACTAAAAACACGTCCCACCTGCCCCACATAATTCACGATGGAGAAAAAAGGAATGGAAACAACCGGCTTTTTTGGCAACTGGGGAGGATCATATATACCCGAAATCCTCAATCAGACATTCAATCAGTTAAAAAATGAATATACAAAAGCAAAAAGTGATCCTGATTTCTGGCAGGAATATATCGATTTGATGTCTACCTACTCCTGTCGGCCGACCCCTCTTACCTATGCCGAAAATTTAACCAATCATTTTGGCGGGGCAAAAATATTTATAAAACGAGAAGACTTAAACCATACAGGAGCTCATAAGGCCAATAATGTAATGGGACAGGGATTGCTCGTCAAAAGAATGGGGAAAAAACGGGTCATTGCGGAAACAGGTGCTGGACAGCATGGTATGGCCACGGCAACAATGGCTGCAAAATTTGGTTTTGAATGCACAATTTATATGGGTGAAGTTGACGTAGAGCGTCAGCGTCCCAATGTTTTCTGGATGGAGAAAATGGGGGCCACCGTAATACCTGTCCAGGATGGCTCCCGTATCCTAAAAGATGCTATCAACGAAGCCTTCAGAGACTGGGTCAGCAATATCGACACAACCCACTATGTTCTTGGAACCGCCTGCGGTCCCGCACCTTTTCCTGAAATGGTGTCCTGGTTTCAGTCCATAATCGGTATAGAGGCAGCCAGCCAGATTCTCATACAACATGGCAAACCACCGGCAAGGGTCTTTGCCTGCGTTGGTGGGGGTTCCAATGCCATGGGTATTTTTCAGGGGTTTATGAATGACAGCACCGTTGAACTCGTTGGTGTTGAGGCTGGAGGAAAAGGAATAAGGAGTGGCCGACATGCCTCCCGCCTGTGCGGGAATGATGCAAGCCCCGGTGTAGCACAGGGCTACAAGACCATGTTTCTGCAAAACGATGATGGACAGATGCTTGAGACCCACTCTGTCGCCGCCGGCCTGGATTATGTTGGAGTCAGCCCCATCCTTTCTGATCTCTGGGACAAAAAGCGGGTTCGCTTTGAATCAGCCACGGATAAAGAAGTCATGGAAGCACTGGATCTTACCATGAAGATGGAAGGTATAATCCCGGCTCTTGAATCAACCCATGGTTTTGTCCAGGCATTTAAAGAGGCTTCGCAGTTATCACCCGATGACGCAATTATTATCAACCAATCCGGAAGGGGAGATAAGGATATCTTCACCATAGCCCACGCATTTAATGATCCATCCTGGAAGGAATTTATAATCGCACTTGGCAGTGAATACAAAAAACAATCACGAAAATGTTCTCTCGAGAGGGAACAGGATACACGGTAAATCATAATGATTCTGGAAGATATTTTACATAGCCGACAAAAAAACAGCTCAATTCTGTTAATGACCCATATCGTCCTTGGCTACCCGTCATTTGAAGCGAACAGGCAGGTTATACGTCAGATGGTTGAAAACGGTGTTGACTGCATCGAAATGCAGATTCCGTTCTCTGAGCCGATGGCAGACGGCCCTGTTATCCTGAAAGCAAATCAGGATAGTCTTGCACGAGGGACAACTGTAGGTGAGTGTCTGGAATTTGGAGCCGAAATGGCTGCTACCTATAGTATCCCCTTCCTATTTATGACCTACTACAACATCATCTTCAAATACGGCGAAAAGTCATTTTTTATGGCCGCAAAAAAAGGTGGTATTCGGGGATTGATCGTACCGGATCTGCCACCGGAAATGAGCCCTGATTTTTTCAACTATGCAAAAGAGATGGAAATTGCTCCGATACTTATCTACGCCCCGACCTCAACGGATTCACGAATGGCCGAACTCAACACCTTTGCAGACGGCTTTATCTATTGCGTTGCCCGCCGCGGAGTCACCGGGGCCAAATCTGAATTTGGTGACGATTTCAACCACTATCTTGCCAGGTGCCGGGCTGCAACCAGGCTTCCGCTCGCGGTAGGATTTGGTATACGAAACAGCGAGGATGTTAAGGCAATAATCGGTAAGGCTGATATGGCAGTTATCGGCTCGCAGACCATCCAGCTGGTGGATGAAAAAGGGGTGGAGGCTGTGGGTCCATTTATTGCCGGATTGCGCTAACCCTCGTTTTCCATCTTTTATCAATTCCATATTGACAGATATATTTTCCATATTCCGTGTAAAAACAAGGGAGTGTGTCGATGCAACAAGACAGTAATTTCAACAGTGAATTGGGAACTGAAAACATCATATGGGACCTTACAGGTATCTATGCAGGGCTCGATGACCCAAAGCTCCTGGAAGATATAAACTGGTGCACTGATGAAGCACAAAATGTGCATACCAGATATTATGGAAAGGTTGCAGATCTTGGCACCAAATCCTTGCTCAACCTGGTTTTTCGATTAGAAAAGATCGACTGCACCCTTTCCAGACTTGCAACATTCTCATTTCTTAATTTCACAACCCAAATTGATAACGAAAAGGCAGGCAGCCTCGATCAAAAGATTCACGAACTCATCTCAATATGCGGGACCCAGACCATTTTCTTCGAGCTTGAGTGGAACAGAGTAACAGACAAGAATGCAACTGCTATCGTGCATGATCAACTGCTGAAGAGCTACCGCCACTATCTCTCTTCTATGAGAAAGTATCTTCCTCATCAACTGTCGGAAAAAGAAGAACAGCTTCTTTTGGAGAAGAAGATAGTAGGTAGAAACAGCTGGACGACTCTTTTTGATAAAGTTTTTGGCAACCTAAAATTTGGTGATGAGCAGAGAACCGAAGAAGAAGTGCTGACAGACCTATATCATGAAGACAGGGATACAAGAAAAAAAGCCGCACAGGAAATGACTGTCGGGTTGAAGAGTCAAAATCATATCCTCACCCATGTCTTCAACACCCTGGCCGCCGATAAAATGGTCACCGACCGAATTCGAAATCACACAAGCTGGATCAGTTCCATGAACCTGAGCAACGAACTGAAGGAGAGGACTGTTGACACCCTGATTGAAGCAGTCACATCACGCTACGATATTGTCCATCGGTATTATCGCGTAAAACGAGAATTGCTCGGTATCTCAGAACTGAAAGATTACGACAGATACGCTCCTCTCCCTTCGCTTCCCGGGCAGAAAACCAGCTGGTCATCCTGCAGAGACACTGTGCTTTCTTCGTTTTCTGCTTTTTCTTCCGACATGGCCGAAATTGCAGAGAAATTTTTCAGCCAAAACTGGATCCATGCTCCGGTGGGCCACGGTAAACGCGGTGGCGCATTTGCTCACCCATGTGTACCCGATCTCCACCCCTTTGTACTGGTCAATTACACAGGCAATTTAAGAGATGTTTCAACTGTTGCCCATGAGCTGGGACACGGTGTCCATCAAGTTCTCGCGGCACAACAGGGATACTATAACAGCGATACGCCGCTGCCTCTAGCGGAAACAGCCTCTGTTTTTGCAGAACTCCTGGTTTTCAACAGTCAACTTGAATTACTTTCAGATGAAGGGGAAAAACGCGCATTCATATGCCAGAAACTGGAATCAATTTTTGCAACAGTTTTCAGGCAGACCGCTATGAACAGATTCGAAGAACGTATGCATAATACCAGACGTCTGGAAGGCGAGTTGAGCAGTGAGGAATTCAGTAGACACTGGATAGAAACACAGCAGGCGATGTTTGGCGATTCTGTCACCCTGAGTAAAGACTACGGGGTCTGGTGGTCATATATTCCCCATTTCCTGTCAACACCGGGCTATGTCTACTCCTATGCCTTTGGAGAGCTTCTGGTACTGGCGCTCTATGGTATCTATCTCAAGGAAGGGGAGCCATTTGTGAAAAAATATATTGAGCTACTCTCCGCTGGAGGATCGGCCACACCATATGAATTGCTTAAGCCATTCGGTATCGATCTGGACGATCCTTCTTTCTGGCTGATGGGTCTTACTGTCATCGACGATATGCTGGGGCGTATCGAATAATTAAGGTGTTTTCAAGATGCAGTATGGTCCTTTTTATTGCGGCGCCAATGGGGATGGGTTATTTCAAACTTATTAATCTTATAATTGAGCGCTCGCGGGCTTATACCAAGTTTTTGGGCCGCATTTTTCTGCACCCATAAACATTCTTCCAATACCCGTAAAATAAGCTCCTTTTCCTGCTCAGCAAGGGAGCTGCCTTTTTTTTCATAATCAGTCCCCATGCCCTTTTCTATGCCGCCATCTCTCACTCTCTGGTTTCTGGATTGTATTTTTTCCGGAAGCGACAACTTGTCTGCAAGTATCTCATATCCATCTTCTAAAATCACCGCCCTTTCAATTGTATTGGCCAGCTGCCTTATATTTCCTGGCCAGTCATAATCCTGAATTACTGTTACTGCCCCTTGCGAAAAACCACTAATATTTCGACGCATTGATTTGCAGCATTTCTTCAACAGAAGATTTGCGAGAGGTAAAACACACTCTCTTCTTTCCTTGAGTGAAGGAAGGCTTACTGGCAAAACATTGATTCGATAATAGAGATCTTCACGGAAGAGGTCCATTTCTACCTGACGCACGAGATCTTTGTTCGTGGCAGCGATTATACGCACATCTGAAAATATTGTCTTGTTCCCGCCCACCCTCTCAAACGATTTCTCTTCCAATACCCTTAAAAGTTTGGTCTGAAGCTGACCATTCATGTCCCCAATCTCATCTAGAAATATTGTCCCACCGGAGGCCTGTTCAAATCTGCCGATCCGCTGCTTGTCGGCGCTGGTAAATGCCCCCTTCTCGTGACCGAAAAGCTCAGATTCAAGCAGATTTTCAGGGATATTTGCACAATTAATCTTAACAAAGGGCTTTTGTCTCCTTGGCGAATTAAAATGCACAGTTCCAGACAGGAAACTTTTTCCAGTCCCGGTATCTCCAGTAATCAATATTGTTGAATCCGTTCTGGCGAAACGTTCCAGGCTACCGATGATCTTTTTCATTCCGCTGTTCTCAGCGATTACCTCGCCAAAATCATAAACAACATCCTGTTTTCTTCGATGATAGGCAATTTCAAAACGCTGATCCCGGATCTGGATAGCTTTGTCCACCGCAATGTTTATCCTCTCCGCAGAGACCGGATGGACAAGAAAATCACTTGCTCCATTATTTATAGCGCTAACAATCACCTCTGCCTTTTCAGTCTCACTTGTTAATATAATCGGTAAAAATGGGTCCTTCCCATGAATTCCCTTCAACATTTTCATGGAATTCCCGTTTAGTGAATCGAAATCGAGAAAAACCAGATCATACTGTTTTGCCCGTATCTCTCCTTGAAATTCTCTTTTATTCGATTTACATGTTAACGTACATCTGTCCTGCAGTGCTGACCTCACACGAACTGCAGTTGTTTTAAACAAATCATAAACAAGTATTTTATACATAATAGACGCATTACAAAAAAGTAAATGTTATTTCAAAATCGTAACTCCTCCTCAAGTTATACGAAAGAAGTACAAAAATATCAAACAAATTTAACTCTTATTCTCAATGAACAACAGGCCGCACAATAAAAACCCGGATTCTTCCCCCCATGACCGGATAAGCAAGGATGATGAGAAGTGGATGGAAAGAGCATTGGTCGCAGCCATGGATGCAGCCACAAGAGAAGAGGTTCCGGTTGGGGCTGTTTTAATTAAAGAAGGAAGACTCATCGCAGAAGGGGGCAACAGCCCTATAGGTCTGAATGATCCTACGGCCCATGCAGAAATAGTTGTCATCCGGGATGCGGCAGCAATTTTGAACAACTACAGATTGGTGGGCACCACACTTTATGTAACCCTCGAACCCTGTGTGATGTGTGTGGGAGCAATGCTCCACGCCCGTATCGATCGACTTGTATACGGAGCTTCAGATCCTAAATCCGGTGCTGTATCATCTCTATACACTATTGCAGGCGATGGGCTTCTCAATCAC